>CAYUNA010000045.1:6601-13832 GCA_964445895.1 uncultured Saprospiraceae bacterium
CGCCGTTGTCAATTGAATATTCTAAAGTCGCGCCAGTTGGGCCAGTTGCCGCAATGGTAATTGTACCATCCGTTGCGCCGTCACATGAAGTTGCGGTCGTCATTACACTCGTAATATCAACAGCTGTACCCGTTGCTATAGTTGCCATATCGGTATCCATACAAACCGGCGTTCCAGCAGATTGAACAACAATATTATAAGTATTTGGAGCTAAACCATTGAAGGTATTCGATGGTTGGAAAGAAACACCATTGTCAATTGAGTATTCTAAAATTCCGCCACCCGTTGCAGTGATGATTATTGAGCCATCAGTAGCCCCATCGCAGCTGGTTGGTATTGTCATTACATTGGTAATCATTACGTCTGCGCTTGTGCCGACGGTGACTGTTCCCATAAATTGACAAGCGGTTGTTCCCTGGGTTTGGATAACTAAATTAAATGTGCCAGCGTCTAAACCCGTAAAGACATTTGACGTTTGGAAAGGACTACCATCCAATGAGTATTCTAATGTGCCGGGGCCAGTTGCATTGATAGTTACAGAACCATCATTCGCAGCGGTACAAGATTCATCCACAACCGTGTTGCTGGTATTCATTACTTCCATACCTGCCCCAATCATTGCTAC
The DNA here is from genome assembly GCA_964445895.1 of uncultured Saprospiraceae bacterium. Taxonomy (GTDB): domain Bacteria; phylum Bacteroidota; class Bacteroidia; order Chitinophagales; family Saprospiraceae; genus CAYUNA01. The sequence continues at coordinate 7,227 of CAYUNA010000045.1, forward strand.
GTCGGTGTCATTACAAACGCCTGAACCCTGAACTTGAACGACAATGTTATACGTTCCGGCATCTTGTCCTGTGAAGGTATTTGATAATTGGAAAGTCACACCATTATCAATTGAGTATTCCAATGTACCGTTTCCAGTAGCAGTAATGATAATTGAACCATCGTCTGCTGCCATACAAGTTTCGTCAACAACTGCTACATTAGTAATCATCACATCTGAATCCGAACCTACGACTGTGGTTGTAGTAGCAGTACAGTTAGTTGTGCCTACTCGACGAACTACGACATTATACGTTCCGGCATCTTGTCCTGTGAAAATATTAGACGTCTGGAAAGTCGCGCCATTATCAATTGAATATTCTAATATACCCGCGCCTGTTGCAGTGATAGTAATTGTACCATCGTCAGTAGCTGGGCAGGTTTCGTTGGTCGTCATTACATCGGTAATCATGACCTCTGCATCTGTATCGATTGTGCCTGTGCTGCTTGCGGTACAAGCATTGTTGGTTTGAGACTGAACAATAATGGCGTAAGTAGCCGCCGTTTGTCCACTAAAGCTATTTGAAGTAGAAAAAGTTACTCCATTATCAATTGAGTATTCTAATGTACCAGGTCCTGTTGCAGTGATGGTAATTGTACCATCGTCTTCGGCAGCACAAGATTCATCAGTCGTTGCGACATTTGCAATCATCACCTCCATTCCCGCGCCAATCATTACCATGTCGGTATCCATACAAGCGGTTGTGCCTTGAACTTGTACAACTAAATTATAGGTTCCAGCATCCAAGCCAGTGAAAGCTGGATTGGTACCGAAAGTTGTTCCACCGTCAATTGAGTATTCTAAAGTACCTGGTCCACTTGAGTTGAAGGTAATTGTACCATCATTGGCAGCAGCGCAGGTTTCATCTGTAATCATTGTATTGCCAATCATAACTGCTTGTCCAGCGGCTACGGTTGCTGTTGTATTGTCATTACAAGTCGGCTCGCCAACTACGCGAACAACGATATTGTAAGTATTAGCAGCTAATCCCGTGAAGGTATTTGAACTTTGGAACGTTATACCATTATCAATAGAATATTCTATCTCGCCATTGTCTGTTGTTGCGGTAATGACAATCATGCCATCGGAAGTACCGTCGCAAGAAGTGGCAGTTGGTGTTGCAGAGGTGATTGAAATATTACATGGAATACAAGTAGAAATGTGACCACCGAATCCTGTAAAATCATTGTCCGGGAATGCATTGTATTCTACACAAGGGTCAAAGGTATCAGCACCATTACCGTCTCCAGATTGAATCGACATCATTCTGCGAAGTGTCATATTTTGAGTTCCACCACACGCTCCTGTCCATCCAGCACCTGGGTCAACTCCAATTTGACCGAAGACATCAATTGTTGTGCCGTTGGCTACCAATTCTAAAGCATCATCGCCATTAAAACTCAATCCTCCCGAAGTATCATCAGCTAATGCCAATAAAGTCGCATTTGCATTTGGATTACAAATGACGAATACATCGCCAGAAGCAATCGTTCCTGTTAAAGGAATTGGAGCAGGAGTTGTTCCTCCATTTGAATATCGATTGATTACATAATTGCCTGCGGCTAAATCAATTGCTGCACCAGTTGGGTTATAAATTTCAATACACTTATCGTTGCTTGCACCTTCTATATACTCAGAAATAAATAAATTAGAACAAGGGGCTACACTATTAGAACAACTACTTTGCATCACTGTGGTTGTAACAGTACACGTTGCATCATCCGAATCCGTGACGGTTATAGTATAGGTCGTTGCGCCATCTGCACTTCCATCAACTAAACGGAAAGCTGTATCTGTATTATAAGCTACTCCGGATGCGGGGTTACCATCAGCTAAAGTGACCATTCCACCATTATCAACGGTTACAGTATAATTTGCGCCTAAGTCTGAGCCTACTGGATTTAAACTAAATGTAATGTAATCATCAGCAGGATCAGTTGGTGTCATATTGTCGTTACAGGTTTCGAGTGTTTTACCTGCGCTACTCAAATTACATCCCATTACACAATCAGAAGCATGCGCTCCGATACCAGTAAAATCATCAATGGCAAAATTATCATACTCCACACAAGGGTCAAAGGCATCAGAACCATCCGTGTCACCTGTCTGAATCGTTGACTTTCTTCTAAGGGTATTGTTTGCCGTCGAACCACCACACGCTCCTGTCCATTCAGTACCTGGGTCAACTCCAATTTGACCAATAACATCAATGGTTGTGCCATTAGCCACTAATTCAATGGCATCATCTCCGTTGAAATTTATATTATTACTCGTAGCATCAGCCTCTGCCAATAGAGCAGCGGCTGAATTCGGATTACAAATTACAAAGACATCGCCTGCCGCAATCGTTCCTGTTAAAGGAATTGAAACAGGAGTTGTTCCACCATTAGAATATCGATTAATTACATAATTGCCTGCAGCCAAATCAATCGCCGCAGCCGTTGGATTATAAATTTCTAAACACTTATTATTACTTGACCCTTCTACATATTCTGAAAAGAATAATTCCGAACAACCTGCTACTGCTCCTGAACAAGATGCTGGAGGAACGACCATCACATTCATAATTTGGCAAGAGCCATTCACATTGTCCGTAATCGTGATTGTCAACGTGCCACCTGTGATTAAAAATCCAGCACCGCTATTATCAAAAGTAGTCGCTGCACCATAAGTTCCCGTTCCTGTGGCATCGCCACTCACAGTGTACATTCCAGATAATGGATTACCTGCTGCGTCTGTGCCTGTTGGATTTAATGTAAAAGTAAACGTATCATCGCTTGGGTCAGTAGTTGTCGTTTGGTCATTACAAGCACTAACCATTAAACCTGCGTCGGTAAAGTTAATTGGGTCAACCAACGTTGCCATCATCGCCACACCCTCGCAACCATTTAAACTTACTATTATGTTAGTGTACGCCCCTGCATCCAAACCTGATATCGTCACTATGCCGCTAACATCTGAGGTAAATGTTGCCGCAGCAATGGGTGTTCCATCTTCTGTATAACTTACACTATACATGGTGGATGCCGTTAAGCCGCTGATAGAAATGCTACCATCTGTGCCCCCACAAGTCGTTGGGTCATTGCCCATGACCGTGTACGTTGGTATTGTATTTACAACTACTTGCACTGCCGTTCCACCGCTATTTAAATTTTCTAAATCCAAACAGAACGTTCCACCGTTGTCATCATCGTCGCTGTTAATTTGCGCAATTGTCATTGGAGACAAGGCCGCTAAGTACGCCGTCACGGAAGTTGGTGTATTCGCATTATCATAGGAAAGTCCATATATATCATAAGTACCCGCTGTAGTTATTGTTGTAAAATCAAAATCACCTGTGGTATTCGTTTGAATAATATTACCCGATGCATCTGCTAAAATGAAAGCGTAATCGTAGCCTGCACCGGGGTCTGTTTCATCAGCTGCCGTGTAGTCTGCTGCGAAAATTGCCGACGCCATCGCATCATCTAATAAATCACTTCCAGAGCAAATAGTAAAAGAACTGGTCGTAGTCGTAGTTGTTAAATCACCTGCGTCAGCTACGCAAACTGCATTCCCATTGATAGTTAGCATTTTATTATTGGTACTGAAAACGACACAATCCGCTGCTTGAATTTGCGCAAGCGTCATGCCTACCCAGCTTGTCGGGTCAACCATCGGTGGCGTCGGACCTGCACCACTATAGTAAGATACGCCATATACTTGGAAAGTACCGCCTGGCAAGGTTGTAAAATCTGCACCTGCATCAACGACCGTTACTTGGTCATTGGCGGTGTTGACGGCTACATAAGTGTAAGCATAATCAGCAACACTCGCAGTGTTAAATTCATAAGCAGTATTCGTCGTTGGGTAAGTAATTGTATGATTTGCTGCTGTGTTTCCGTTGCTTTGAAACAACATAGCAACCAGAACATAATCTGTACAAGCATTTAATGAAGCATTCATACTTGAACTAACAAAAGGAGAACCTGAGGAATCTGCATTATTTCCACTTGACCAAACAAGATTTGTACAAGTATTTGCAGGGTCAAATGAATTTTCATAAACATTCATTACAATAAAATTCCCGTTTGCACTCCAAGGTGTAATAGAGAAGTTATAATTTCCTGCGTCTATTGTGTAGAAATTTTGTGTTATATAAGGTGAGTTAATCGTTTGATTAAAATGCGTTGTTTCACACCCCGTATTATTTCCTGAAACAGTTGTCGTATAAGGGGCTGTTGGTTGTCCAGTGAAGCTGATAGTCTTAGAAGTAATTGCTCCTAATCTCGGAGACAAACTCAAATTTAATCCAGCATCTCCTTGTGTTAAAGTCACCGCTTCATCCGTACAAAATACAGAAGACTCTGCTACACAACTTGATACAATATTAAAATCACCCGGCGAAATATTGAAAAACTTAACGCAAGTATTATCCGCACATTCTACCCGTACACGCGCTTGAGTCGTATTTGGAATATTGCTTGGCAAATTACCTGTCCAAGCATTAGCAAGATATGATTGACTCGCTGCTAACGTGTAAGGAAAAGTGTTTCCACCATCAATTGACAATAAAATATTAACATTTGTACAACCTAAAAAACCACCATTATTCCATGTAACCGTCACATTTCCGCCTGTATTCCAAGTCGTAGCTGCAATGGGTGTCACCACTTCAAAAGCAGTGGCATTAGTCGAAGTCATCACCTGACGTTCCACACAACTAACTCCTCCGTTTCCGTCCCGAACGGTCATTCGGAAAGTCATTGTTCTATCAATGATTGGTAAGATTTCACCATCAACTGCCGTAGGGTCAATCAAACTCAAGCCAGAGAGAATTTTTTCATAAACAGGAAATTGTCGCGTCGGTGTCGTCATTGGGTCGCGAGGACGGAAAATTGGAGCACCATTTTCTGTTGCTCCCACTGGGTCTCCATCTCCTGAATTTTCACTGATTCCGATACTTGGTATCCCAGCCGTTCCTAAGTCATATTGTTCCCAAGAATACGTCAATGCATCGCCATCTGCATCCGTTGCCGAACCCGTTAATTCAAAAGGTGTCCGTTGAGGAATCGTAATTGTTCCTGTACCACATGGGTCTGCATTGGCAATAGGGATTGTATTATTATTATTAATATCTACTCGACAATTAGCACCTTGTCCGTTGACCACGTAATCATTGATAACTTCAATACTATTTATCCCAAAAAAACCAATACTAGCATTTGTAGTCGAATTAATCTCCTTGATATTATCTGCTCCACAAATACCGCGATAAGACATAATCGTTACCCCACTACCAGGTTCTACTGCACTCGTAGTTGAGTGTTGACCATTTGCCAAAGCACAATTTCCAGTATCACTATTAAAAGTGTGTAGCGCACTAAACTGGTGTCCCATCTCATGTGAAAATAACTCTATCCAGCCACTACCAGTTGCATTACTTGATTGAGTTCCTCCACCTCCTTTTCCTGGACCTACACCATTAACGAAGGTGTTTCTACAAACCACGCCAATAAAAGCACTACCATTTCCACCTGTTCCACCAAAAACGTGACCTAAATCATAATCCGCTAAAAGCAATCCATCCCAAGCAATATTAGGGTCATCATCGTCCAATTGGTCATATACTTCCAAAGCTTCCGTAGCTAAAGAATCGCCTGTAAATAATGCAACGGGGTTACCGTTATTGTCTTCTGGATCATCCAAGAAGATTGTTGGCGTAACCATCGTTAATCGAATTGCAATATCTCTTTCATATAACAAACTCGATGCATTTATCTGAGCCATAATCACTGCTGTTACATTCGTAAGTTGTGCAGCAAGTGTTACAGCACCGCCGTCATGCTGAGCAGAATATTCTTTTTTAGTTGTAATATGTACTCGGTACGTTCTCAAATCCGTTCCAATATTCAACGCTCCATTGAATGCTTTGACCAATCCATTCTCTCCATGTTCATGCGGCTCGCTCCCTTCTCCATGCTGATGCGTTGAATTTTTCCCTTGCCCTGAGTTCTCTATATTATTGACATTATTATCAAAAAACATGTCCTGTTCTGGGTGTACAAAGGTTGACCCATCTTTTTGATAATACACAAAGTGCGCATCGCTACCTACAGATACTGGCTCAATGAAAACATTATCTTCCGGTGTTGAAATTAAGGCATCCATCCCTCTTGGCGACACAGTTAAGTTACCATAGATATTTGGATTAAGCATTGACGTGATTCGATACGTTTTAATTTGTGGAAAAGCTTCTGACAACTCTTTCTCCATCATTTGCGTCTCTACTGCCCGAAAAGTCACAGAAGTTCCACCGGGCATCGGCAAATCAATCACAATAATTTTACTTTTGGCATTTCCTGCATTTTCCTTAGGCGCATTCAATAACCATGAACGAAGGTCATCCACTGCTATCGTTCTTTGCGGTAAAGGATTGGCAGGAGGTATAATACCCGATTGAGCATTTAGTTGAAAAGAGAAAAAACAAGATAGAGCAAAAAATAGCGCGCTCCAGTTTAGGAAGTGTCGAATTGTTTTCATGGATTATAACTTGTAAAATTCGTTACCTCAAATTGAGGATTTGCT
>CAYUNA010000046.1:0-13655 GCA_964445895.1 uncultured Saprospiraceae bacterium
TAGAGCATCAGCCTTCCAAGCTGAGGGTCGCGGGTTCGAGTCTCGTCTCCCGCTCCATATTGAGTCAGACTTTTTTGCTCCGATAGCTCACAAGCCGACGTAGCTCAGGGGTAGAGCACTTCCATGGTAAGGAAGGGGTCGTGGGTTCAAATCCCACCGTTGGCTCGACAAATTTCTCTCCCAAGAGATAACCAAAAAAAAATAGTCATTTTTACATATTATATGTAGTGTCTAAAAATGATTTTTCTAATTTGATTTTATAACCATATATTAAAAATATAACCGATGGCAAAGGAAACCTTTCAGAGGAATAAGCCTCACGTAAATATCGGCACCATTGGTCACGTTGACCACGGTAAGACAACTCTTACTGCTGCCATTTCGCACGTTTTGGCTTCAAAAGGTCTAGCGGCAAAAACAAACTACGATGATATTGATGGTGCACCTGAAGAAAAGGAGCGTGGTATTACCATTAATACAGCACACGTAGAATACGAAACTGAAAAGCGTCACTATGCGCACGTTGACTGTCCAGGTCACGCCGATTATGTAAAAAACATGGTAACGGGTGCTGCACAGATGGACGGAGCAATCTTAGTATGTGCTGCTACTGATGGTCCTATGCCTCAGACTCGTGAGCACATCTTATTGGCACGCCAGGTAGGTGTACCTAAGATTGTTGTTTTTATGAATAAAGTTGACTTAGTTGACGACCCAGAGATGTTAGAGTTGGTAGAGATGGAAGTTCGTGAACTTTTAGACCAATACAAATTTGACGGTGATGGTTCTTCTGTTGTTCAAGGTTCTGCTTTGAAAGCATTAGAAGGTGACGGTACAGGAGATGCAGCAGATGCTATCATGAAATTGATGGATGCTTGCGATAATGAAATTCCTGAGCCAGAGCGTGATGTTGATAAGCCGTTTTTGATGCCGATTGAGGATGTATTCTCTATCACAGGTCGTGGTACAGTTGCAACTGGTCGTATTGAGCGTGGTGTAATTAACACTTCTGATCCAGTTGAAATCATCGGTATGATGGCTGACGGTGAGAAAGCATTGACTTCTGTAATCACAGGGGTAGAGATGTTCCGTAAAATTTTGGATCGTGGAGAAGCTGGTGATAATGCTGGTCTATTATTGCGTGGTATTGAAAAAACTTCAATCAAGCGTGGTATGGTAATCTGTAAGCCAGGTTCTGTAAAACCTCACAAACACTTCAAATGTGAGATTTACGTTTTGGGTAAAGATGAAGGTGGTCGTCACACACCATTTTTCAACGGATACCGTCCACAATTCTACTTCCGAACAACTGACGTAACTGGTGATGTTAAATTGCCAGATGGTGTTGAAATGGTAATGCCAGGTGATAACGTTACTTTGGAAGTGAAGTTAATCAACACAATTGCAATGGAGAAAGGTCTTCGTTTCGCGATTCGTGAAGGTGGTCGTACTGTAGGTGCGGGTCAGGTAACTGAAATTCTTGACGCTTAATTGAGTCATTAATATATAGCCTAATTGTGAAAAATTAAGCATCACTTCGGCGGTGCTTAATTTTTCGCTATAAGGCTAATTCAATTAGTAATGAATAATGTGTAGCAATTAATTCTAAAATTGCTTATCAATAATTGAATGTTACTTATTGAAATTTGCGGACTTAGCTCAGTTGGTAGAGCAGCGGTCTCCAAAACCGCAGGTCGTAGGTTCGAGCCCTGCAGTCCGTGCTAAGTAGTAATTTTTTACTCACTTTTATTTGAGATATAATAGGCAATTTATTTTGTCATTCTGGATAAGTGGAGGATGTTTGTCATTCCGAACGAAGTCGAGGAAAAAAAAATCACGATGGATAGATTAAAACTGTACATTAAGGAAAGTTACAATGAATTGGTAAACAAAGTGACTTGGCCATCTTTGGCGAGCTTGCAACAAACTACAGTTGTAGTTATAGTAGGTTCAATCATTTTGACAGGAATTGTAGCTATTATGGATGGTGTTTGGAAAAATATTTTGACTACAATCTACGATTTAGGTTAATATTTTTCAAACTTAAAATAGAAAAAGGGCGATTTGAAGGTAAAATTTCATCTTGCCCGTTACTGTTTCTATTTTAAAACTATTTCCAACCTTACACATAAAACGACAGCATGTCTGACGGAAAAAAATGGTATTCTTTACGGGTAATTAGTGGCAAAGAGCGCAAGATTAAAGAGCGAATTGAACTGGAAATCACACGTTCCAAATGGGGAGACTATATTACCTCGATTTTGGTCCCAACCGAAAAAGTTTATAAAATTCGTAACGGAAAAAAAGTAATTTCCGAACGAAACATTCTACCGGGGTACATCTTGGTAGAAGCTGATCCAGATAAGTTTACCGGGGAAATGATTATGGCAATCGCCAATGTTCCTAACGTAATTCACTTTCTTGGTCGCAACAACCCTGTACCAATGCGGGATTCTGAAGCTAATCGATTACTCGGTAAAGTAGATGACTCTCAAGATGCAGGTGAAATGATGTTAGAGCCATATATTGTTGGTGAAACTGTCAAGATTATCGATGGCGCATTTAAAGAATTTGTCGGTGATGTCCAGGAAGTAAACGAAGAGAAGAAAAAGTTAAAAGTAATTGTGAAGATTTTTGGACGGGGTACAGAAGTGGAGTTAAGCTATATGCAAGTAGAAAAAACGCAATAGACAAATTGCCGGCTGTGATTTAGGCGTTGCGGATTTGTTCCCAACAAATAATTAGCATTCAGCAATTTCTATTAAATATAAGTTGATTCAAAACCCCGTTCTCCCGGGGTGCTTCCAAGTATGAATCAGCACATTGAATTCAATTTTTTGGATTATTTTATTGAGAAAAGGCAAACAATTCAAATTTCCCTACCTCTATAAATAATTTTCAAAAAAATTTCTAAATTAAGTTGATTGATAAACAGTGCATTATGCGCTGTTAATATCAACCGTTAAGAATCGAATAATGGCTAAAGAAGTAACTGGCTTTATTAAGTTGCAAGTACGCGGAGGCGCAGCGAATCCGTCACCACCAGTAGGACCTGCATTGGGTGCGAAAGGGGTGAATATCATGGAATTTTGTAAGCGTTTCAATGCGAAAACGCAAGACCAGCAAGGTCAAGTTGTACCAGTTGTAATTACTGTTTATAAAGATAAATCATTTGATTTTGAAATTAAAACAGTACCTGCAGCAGTACAAATCATGGCCGCTGCGAAAATCAAAAAAGGTTCTCCAGAATCTAACCGTAACAAAGTAGGCTCTGTAACATGGGACCAACTTCGTGAAATTGCTGAAAACAAAATGCCTGACTTGAATGCACACCAAGTTGAATCTGGAATGCGCATGATGGCTGGTACAGCAAGAAGTATGGGAGTTACCGTAAAAGGTACACCACCTTGGGAAAACTAAGATGATTAATTCGATTGTCTTGATTATTTCGATTAACTCGATTGTTACGCAATAGCATAACCGAATTAATCTCAATAATCGAAAAATTGAGTTAATCCGAGCAGGGAGCTCGACTAAAATGGTCGGGCGCTAATTACCTCATTTATAAATTTTCATAATGGCAATTTCTAAAAAAAGAAAAGCTGCAGAAGCTAAAGTTGATAGCACAAAGCAGTACTCTGTCGGAGAAGCAATGGCATTAATCAAAGAAGTCAATACGACTAAATTTGATGCTTCTGTGGACTTACACATCCGTTTGGGTGTTGATCCAAGAAAAGCAGACCAAGCACTTCGAGGAACAGTTGTTTTACCACACGGTACGGGTAAAACAAAACGGGTTGCAGTATTCTGTACACCTGACAAAGAGCAAGAAGCAAAAGACGCAGGTGCTGATTTTGTTGGTCTTGACGAATTGGTAGCAAAAGTCCAAGGTGGTTGGACAGATTTCGATGTAGCGGTAGCTATGCCTCAAACGATGGCAAAAGTTGGTCGTATTGGTCGAATCTTAGGACCCCGTAACTTGATGCCGAATCCGAAAACGGGTACGGTAACAATGGATATTGCGAATGCAGTAAAAGATGTAAAAGGCGGAAAAATTTCTTTCCGTGTTGATAAATATGGTATTATCCACTCGTCTATCGGTCGAGTTTCTTTCGACGCACAAAAATTGGCGGACAATGCGCAAGAAGTGTTGGGATTGTTGGTAAAAATGAAACCATCTTCTGCAAAGGGGATTTATATGAAATCTGTGACTGCGGCTTCTACCATGAGCCCAGGCGTAAAAATTGATCCTAAGTCTATCAAGTAAATGTTTTTTAATTAGTAATCTGCGGTTAATAAACCGCAATAATTAATTAAAACAACTTAAACTTTAGGAGAAATTAATTCAATAACTTTTAAGTACTTTTCGAAGTGCTTCACAATAAAAAGAAAATGACAAAAGCAGAAAAAACGGCTGTCATTGAGGAATTAACGGAGAAGTTTCAAAACTCCTCTTTCTTTTACGTTACAGATTCTTCAACCCTTACAGTCGAGAAAGTAAATGATTTACGAGGTAAATTATTTGAGAAAGGCATCGAAATGCGCGTCGTCAAGAATACTTTGGCACGAAAAGCATTAGAAGCTGCTCCAGCGGAAAAAGGTTTTGATGCTTCTTTATTAGATGCATTCAAAGGTCCAACTGCTTTGATGTTTACTGATGTGGCAAACGCACCAGGTAAAGTCATCAAGGAATTCCGTGGGAAAGACGATACTATTCCAGCTGTAAAAGCAGCCTACATTGATTCTTCAATCTATATTGGTGATGACCAATTAGATGCTTTGGCAACAATCAAGTCCAAAGAAGAAATGTTAGGTGAAGTTATCGGTTTGCTACAATCTCCAATCAAAACGGTTATTGGTCAATTGCAATCCAGTGGTTCTACGCTTGCTAGCTTATTGAAAACACTCGAAGAGCGTGCTCAATAAAAACGATGTTTTGTGAGGAACATCAAATACAAAAGTTTAGAGTACAAAAGTCTCTAAGACTTTTGTACTCTAAAACCTCACACCTTAACTGATTTTTGAAAGTAAAAATTAGTTTTAACAAAACAATTATCAACGATTTGCGGAAACGCGAATCATCACAATCTTGGCTTCCAAGTTAACACGCACCAAAATTTGAATAATCAATTTTTGGTAAACGTTTTAAATTTAATATATCATGGCAGATTTGAAATCATTTGCAGAACAGTTAGTAAATCTTACAGTAAAAGAAGTAAGCGAATTAGCTGACATTTTGAAAGAAGAATACGGCATTGAGCCAGCAGCAGCAGCAGTAGTTGCAGGTCCTGCAGGTGGCGGCGGCGGCGGAGAAGCTGCAGCTGAAAAAACTGAATTCGATGTAGTCTTGACTTCAGCGGGTGCAGCTAAATTGAAAGTTGTAAAAGAAGTAAAAACACTATTAGGCGTTGGGTTGAAAGACGCAAAAGAAATGGTGGACGGAGCTCCTGTAACTATCAAAGAAGGTATGCCTAAAGCTGATGCAGAAGCATTGAAAGCTTCTTTGGAAGGTGCTGGTGCATCGGTAGAATTGAAGTAGTACTCAGTATGCTAATAAGTGGTAGGCAGTTTGCATTGACCAAATTTTTGGAATTGCAGACTGCCAACTGCTACTTTTTTATTTTCACTGAAATTGCTACTTGGGAAAATGATTTTTATGGTCAAATTCCCCACTAAAGTTTAAAATGATTCAAAAATTTCTTTTTTTACATATTAAATTTTAGCAAATAAGGCTTAACAGGATGTTGTAATCTGGTTAAGCCTATCGTCGTCTAATGACTTTTCATTTTTGAAGAACTATTTTCTCAAATGAATTGTTATAAAAGATGGCTTTGAGTTTTGAAAAGAAAACGAACATAAGTGGAAAGAATGCTTTTCGCTAAGTAGGTTTGGCAAAGGGTGTTAGATTTGAAAATCAACACTTCGTAAAATGCTAATTAGGACGATTTTATAAACAGCAGCTTTTTCATATTTAAAAAGCATAAAATGTGCCAAACCGAGGGAATAAAAATTAAAATTAAAATGAAAACCGGTATAGCCTAACAGCTCCGCTCTTTTCATTTTCACTTTCACTTTAGTTTTTATTTGAAATAAGTTCCTTTATATAATAGTGTGGAACTGGTTTAAGGTAATGAGCGATGTTTTAATAACACTAATCATTCACCACATAATCACTAACCACTAATAAACATCTTCTAACACATGACCACAATCGGAACTGCAACAGCCGAAGAAAAGAGGATTAGTTTTGGTAAAATTAAATTACCATCAGAATATCCTGACTTTTTGGAAATTCAGTTGAAGTCTTTCTGGGAGTTTTTCCAATTGGAAACAACGCCAGAAAACAGAATGAATGAAGGCTTGTATAGGGTATTTCAGGAAAACTTCCCCATCACGGATGCGAGAAACATCTTCGTGTTGGAATTTTTAGATTATTTTGTTGACCCGCCGCGTTACTCAATTCCTGAGTGTATGCAGCGTGGACTAACTTATAGTGTCCCTCTTAAAGCAAAATTACGCCTTTCTTGTAATGATGAGGAACACGTTGATTTTGAGACTATTGTACAGGATGTTTTCTTAGGAAATATCCCGTATATGACGCCCAAAGGAACGTTTGTTGTCAATGGTGCGGAAAGGGTAGTGGTGTCTCAATTACACCGTTCGCCAGGAGTATTTTTTGGACAGACTTTCCACCCGAATGGAACGAAAATCTATTCGGCACGGGTAATTCCTTTCAAAGGAGCTTGGATGGAATTTGCGACGGACATCAACAATGTCATGTACGCATATATTGACCGTAAGAAAAAATTCCCGGTAACGACTTTGATGCGTGCGATTGGTTTCGATACGGATAAAGCGGTGTTGGACTTGTTCGATTTGGCGTATGAAGTTCCTGCGACTCGTGAGGCATTGGAAGAGGCAGTTGGTCGAAAATTGGCAGCTCGGGTCTTGAAGACCTGGACGGAGGATTTCGTAGATGAGGATACTGGTGAGGTGGTAACTATCGAACGGAACGAGATTATCTTGGAGCGTGATGTCGTGTTGGATGAAGATAATATCGAAGAAATTATAGATTCGAATAACGAAAATATCATCTTACAACGAGAAGATATTGAAGAGGATTATTCGATTATCTATAATACATTACAAAAAGACCCGTCTTCGTCTGAAATCGAAGCGGTGAATTATATCTATCGTCAATTGCGTGGTACGGAGCCGCCAGATGACGAGACAGCTCGTGGTATTATTGACAAGTTGTTCTTCTCTGATAAGCGTTATAACTTAGGAGAAGTTGGTCGTTATAAAATCAACCGTAAACTTCAAGAGGACATCCCAATGGAAACGTTGGTTTTGACCAAAGAAGACATCATTGCCATCGTGAAATACCTGGTGCAATTGATGAACCAAAAAGCGGAAATTGATGATATTGATCACTTGAGCAATCGTCGGGTACGGACTGTAGGAGAGCAATTATATGCTCAATTTGGTGTTGGTTTGGCGCGGATGGCACGAACAATCCGGGAACGGATGAACGTGCGAGACAATGAGGTATTTACACCAATTGACTTGATTAACGCACGGACTTTATCGTCGGTGATTAACTCATTCTTCGGAACGAGCCAGTTATCTCAATTCTTAGACCAAACGAATCCGCTGTCGGAAATTACGCACAAACGTCGTATTTCTGCCCTCGGACCAGGAGGTTTGTCGCGGGAACGTGCAGGTTTTGAAGTACGGGATGTTCACTATTCTCACTATGGTCGACTTTGTACGATTGAGACACCAGAGGGACCAAACATTGGTTTGATTTCTACATTGTGTGTTCATGCGAAAGTGAATAAAATGGGTTTCCTGGAGACACCTTACCGACCTGTTGTTGATGGGAAAGTAGATGTTCACAATCCAGCTCAATACTTGTCTGCCGAAGGTGAGGATTATAAAAAAGTAGCACAAGCGAATGCGCCTTTGAAAGAAGACGGAGCGTTTGTTTCTGATAGAGTTAAATGTCGAGAACACGGTGAATTCCCTGTATTGACACCGTCAGAAATTGAATACATGGACGTTGCACCAAACCAAATTGTTGGGGTGTCTGCTTCGATGATTCCGTTTTTGGAGAATGATGATGCCAACCGTGCCTTGATGGGATCAAACATGCAGCGTCAAGCAGTACCATTGATTAAACCAACCTCGCCAATCGTTGGTACAGGTTTGGAAGGAAAAGTGGCGCGTGACTCACGGATGTTGATTAATGCGGAAGGTGATGGAGTTGTTGAATACGTAGATGCAACAGAAGTTGTGATTCGATATGACCGAACGGAGGAACAACAATTGGTTTCTTTTGAGGACAATCGCAAGACTTACGTTTTGACTAAATTCCGTCGAACGAATCAGGGAACTTGTGTGAATTTGAAGCCAATCGTTCGTAAAGGACAACGGGTACAAAAAGGGCAGATTCTTTGTGACGGATATGCAACACAATTGGGTGAGTTGGCTTTAGGTCAAAACCTGAAAGTGGCATTTATGCCTTGGAAAGGGTATAACTTTGAGGATGCGATTGTATTGTCTGAACGGGTAGTTCGAGAGGATGTATTTACGTCTTTGCACATCGAACACTTTGATTTGGATGTACGTGATACCAAATTGGGAGAGGAAGAATTGACCAATGATATTCCAAACGTCAGTGAAGACGCGACGAAAGATTTGGATGAAAATGGTATCATTCGTGTCGGTGCGTGGGTACGAGAAGGGGACATTTTGATTGGAAAAATCACTCCGAAAGGGGAAAGTGACCCGACGCCAGAGGAGAAATTATTACGTGCCATCTTTGGTGACAAAGCAGGTGATGTAAAAGATGCTTCTTTGAAAGCGCCGCCGTCAACGAAAGGTGTAATTATCAACAAGCAGTTGTTTGCTCGTGCGAAAAAAGACAAAGTTCAGAAGTCGCAGGAGAAAGAATTGTTGGTGAAATTGGATGAGCAACACGCGATTGCGTTGAACGAATTGAAGACCATTTTGGTGGATAAACTATTGATTTTGTTGAAAGACAAAACGTCTGAAGGTGTGAAAAGCATCTATCAGGAAATGTTGATTCCAAAAGGTACGAAATTCGGTTCGGAAGTCTTGCGGGAAATGGACTATAGCACCATTGACTACTCTAACTGGACGGACGATGAAACGATGAACGCTTTGGTGGCGACGTTGCTACACAATTATAGCATCAAGTTGAACGAAGAAGTTGGTCGATACAAGCGTGAAAAATTCAACATTTCGATTGGTGATGAGTTGCCAGCAGGTGTATTGAAATTGGCGAAAGTTTACATGGCGAAGAAGCGTAAGCTGAAAGTGGGTGATAAACTCGCGGGACGTCACGGTAATAAAGGTATCGTTTCGCGGATTGTTCGGATGGAAGATATGCCGTTTTTGGAAGACGGAACGCCAGTGGATATTGTTTTGAATCCATTGGGTGTACCTTCGCGGATGAACTTGGGGCAGATTTTCGAGACCGTTCTGGGTTGGGCTGGTGAGAAATTGGGTGTTAAATTTGGTACACCGATTTTTGACGGAGCGCGACAAGACGAAATCGAAGAATGGATTCAGAAATGTGGTTTGCCTTCTTTGGGTCAAACGTATCTTTCTGATGGAGAAACGGGTGACCGTTTCCACCAGCAAGCAACCGTTGGGGTTATCTACATGTTGAAATTATCGCACATGGTAGATGACAAGATGCACGCTCGTTCCATCGGACCATACTCGTTGATTACGCAGCAGCCATTGGGTGGTAAAGCTCAGTTTGGTGGACAGCGTTTTGGTGAGATGGAGGTTTGGGCATTGGAGGCATTCGGTGCGTCGAACATCTTGCGGGAGTTGTTGACAATTAAATCAGATGATATTCAAGGTCGGGCGAAAGCGTATGAGGCGATTGTAAAAGGAGATGTATTGCCAGAACCAAACATTCCTGAATCATTCAATGTATTGATTCATGAGTTGAGAGGGTTGGCTTTAGATGTGAAATTTGATTAGAAAATAATGGATGGAGGTTTCTAAATTTAAAATTTGGAGACCTCCTTTCGTAGTTTTCGCATTTTTATTAAAAAAAGACTTCAAACAATATAGGATATGCCATTTAAGAAAAAACCTGCCATTCAGGCACAAAATTTCGACAGCATCACCATCAGCTTATCATCGCCGGATGATATTTTGGAACGCTCTTATGGAGAGGTGTTGAAGCCGGAAACGATTAACTATCGGTCTTATAAGCCGGAACGAGATGGGCTATTTTGTGAGCGCATTTTCGGACCTGTAAAAGATTATGAGTGTTACTGTGGTAAGTATAAACGGATTCGTTACAAAGGTATCGTGTGTGACCGTTGTGGAGTGGAAGTAACGGAGAAAAAAGTACGTCGGGAGCGTATGGGCCACATTAAGTTGGTTGTTCCTGTGGTACATATTTGGTTTTTCAAATCATTGCCAAATAAGATTGGTTACATGTTGGGATTGTCTTCTAAGAAATTAGAAACAATCATCTACTACGAGCGATATGTGGTCATTAATCCAGGTATTAAGGAAGATGAGTTGGGCAAAATGGATTTGTTGACGGAAGAAGAATACTTGGATGTTTTGGAAACTTTGCCGCCCGAAAATCAGCAATTGGACGATGAAGACCCAACCAAATTTTTGGCAAAAATGGGGGCAGAAGCCGTCCGTGATTTGTTGATGCGGTTGGATTTAGACCAATTGAGCTACGATTTGCGCCACCAGGCAGCGAATGAAACGTCGCAACAACGGAAGTCTGAAGCCTTGAAGCGTTTGAGAGTAGTGGAAGCATTCCGTGATGGTTTGACGCGAATTGAAAACCGTCCGGAGTGGACAATTATCCAGTACTTGCCAGTTGTGCCGCCAGAATTGCGTCCGTTGGTACCTTTGGATGGTGGTCGTTTTGCCAGTTCAGATTTGAATGATTTGTACCGTCGGGTAATTATTCGTAACAACCGTTTGAAGCGTCTTTTGGAAATTAAAGCTCCAGAAGTCATCTTGCGGAATGAGAAGCGGATGTTGCAGGAAGCGGTGGATTCTTTATTTGATAATTCAAGAAAATCCAACGCCGTGAAAGCGGAAGGTGGACGTGCTTTGAAATCCCTTTCTGATATTTTGAAAGGTAAGCAAGGTCGTTTCCGTCAAAACTTGTTGGGTAAACGGGTGGATTACTCTGGTCGTTCGGTAATTGTGGTTGGGCCAACCTTGAAATTGCACGAATGTGGTTTGCCGAAAGGTATGGCTGCCGAGTTGTTCAAGCCGTTTGTGATTCGAAAATTGATAGAGCGGGGTATCGTGAAAACGGTAAAATCTGCGAAGAAATTGGTTGACCGAAAAGACCCGGTAATCTGGGAAATTTTGGAAAACATTCTGAAAGGTCACCCTATCATGTTGAACCGGGCACCGACGTTGCACCGTTTGTCAATTCAGGCATTCCAGCCGACATTGATTGAGGGTAAAGCGATTCAGTTGCACCCATTGGCATGTTCGGCATTTAACGCCGATTTTGATGGTGACCAGATGGCGGTACACGTTCCATTGAGCCACGCGGCAATTTTGGAAGCACAGGTTTTGATGTTGTCTTCGCACAACATGTTGAACCCGCAAAACGGTACGCCGATTACGTTACCTTCGCAGGATATGGTACTTGGATTGTACTATATTACTAAAGGTAAAAAATCGACTCCAGAGCATAAAATGAAGGGGGAAGGCAAACGCTTTTACTCGGAAGAGGAAGTGTTGATTGCTTATAATGAAGGACAATTGGATTTGCACTCGCACATTCAAGTTCGGGCAATGGTTGACGATGGAGAAGGTGGGATGAAATTAGACAGAATTGATACGACTTGTGGGCGTGTTATTTTCAATAGCCGAGTACCAGAGGAGATTCCGTTTATTAATGAGTTGTTGACGAAGAAAAACTTGCGTAAAATTATCGGTGACATCATTGATAGAACGAGTTTTGAGTTGACGGCGAAGTGTTTGGACGCCATTAAAGAATTAGGTTTCTTGTGGGCATTCAAAGGTGGATTGTCGTTTAACTTGGGAGATTTGATTGACCCAACTATTAAGCAAAAGCAATTGGAAGACGCGCAGGCAGATGTAGATGCGATTTGGGACAATTACAACATGGGATTGATTACCAATAATGAGCGTTACAACAAAATTATTGATATTTGGACAGAAGCGGATAGCTCTATTACCCGAACATTGATGAAAGAATTGGCAACGCACAAACAGGGTTTCAACTCGGTTTACATGATGTTGCACTCAGGAGCGCGGGGTTCTCAACAGCAGATTAAGCAGTTGTGTGGACTTCGGGGATTGATGGCAAAACCGCGGAAATCTGGTGATACAGGTGGAGCGATTATTGAAAACCCAATTCTTTCTAACTTCGTAGATGGATTGTCGGTTTTGGAATACTTTATCTCTACTCACGGTGCGCGTAAAGGTCTTGCCGATACTGCCTTGAAAACTGCCGATGCGGGTTATTTGACTCGTCGTTTGGTAGATGTTTCTCAAGACGTAGTTATCATGGAGGAAGACTGTGAAACATTGCGGGGGATTGATACTGTTGCATTGAAAGAAAACGAAAAAGTGATTGATTCTTTAGCGAGTCGAATTGCCGGACGTTATACTTTACATGATATTAATCACCCAGTGACAGATGATATCATCTTGAAAGCTGCGGAATATATTGATGCTCAAACAGCGAAATACATCGAAGATGAAGGCATTGAATCTGTGACGATTCGTTCTGTTTTGACTTGTGATGTAGAGCGTGGTGTTTGTCGTAAATGTTACGGTAAAAACCTGGCAACTGGACGGATTGCAGAGATGGGAGATGCAGTTGGAATTATCGCAGCACAGTCGATTGGTGAGCCGGGTACGCAGTTGACACTTCGTACGTTCCACGTTGGTGGTATCGCATCGGTTTCTAAGTCGGAGTCAACCATTCGGTCTAAGTTTGAAGGACGTTTGGAGTTTGATAATATCCGAACGACAACAAGTGTGGACGAAGATGGTAAAGAAACACAAGTAGTCCTTTCCCGAACGGGTGAAATTCGTATCATGGAGCCAAAAGGCACTAAGATGTACGTTTCTCACTTCATTCCTTACGGTGCAACATTGTTTGTCAAAGATGGCGACAAAGTAACCAAAGGTGAAGGCGAGGGTAAAGGCACGATGATTTGTGAGTGGGATCCATTTAACTCGGTGATTATCACAGAATTCCCGGGTATTGCCCAGTTCGAAGCAATTGAAGAAGGAACAACTTTCCGTGTTGAGCGGGATGATGCAACTGGATATTCTGAGAAAGTAATCGTTGAGAGTAAAAACAAACGATTGATTCCAACCATCAAAATTGTAAGTCCTGATGGCGAAGAAATGAAATCATATAACTTGCCAGTAGGTTCTTATATCTCGATTGAAGATGGACAGGAAGTGAAAGCGGGTGATAAAATCGTGAAGATTCCGCGAAAACAAGGTAAGATTCAGGATATTACGGGTGGTTTGCCACGGGTAACAGAGTTATTTGAGGCACGGAATCCATCTAATCCAGCGGTTGTATCGGAGATTGACGGTACAGTTAGTTTCGGTAAAATCAAGCGGGGTAATCGCGA
>CAYUNA010000047.1:0-13628 GCA_964445895.1 uncultured Saprospiraceae bacterium
TTTCTCTCTCAAGAATGTCAATTTATTTATTTCGCGTTCCTAAGCAAAATACTGTCGATTAAACAATTCAATATTTATCAACATCCAAATTTTCATCGCAAAGCTATGGTCTTTTTTCAAACTATCCGCATTCAACCATTTCTCGATATTTTTGCTGTTAATTTGCCCACGTTCCTGCGTTCGTTTATCTAATAAAATTTCCTTCGCATATTGTTTAAATGCTCCTCCAAACCAATTATTCAAGGGCACAGGAAAGCCCATTTTTTTACGATACAAAACTTCATTTGGCAACAAATCTTCGTAGGCTTTTTTCAAAATATACTTCGGCGTATCATGATTTTCTGAAATCTGACTGGAATTCAACACTCGACTCAAAAAGTAATCTTTATCCGAATTCCATTTCAACTTATATTTCAAAGGAATCGTAAACGCAAATTCCACCACCCGATGGTCAACAAATGGTACGCGTGCTTCTACCGAAGCCCCCATCGTCGTCATATCCACCCGATGCAACAACCCGACAATGTGCACTTTTTCAAAGGCATACATGATTTTATTTTCGTAAGCTGCGTCAGGTATTTTTTGAAAATATTGATGAAATTTATCCCGCAATCGCATTTCATAATCCGTCTGAATCACAGGCGGGTTCAGTAATTTTATTTTATCTTCAATCCCCGTGTAGCAATATTGGTCATAAAAATGGTCTAACTCCGAGTCGAAAATTTTATCGCCATATTTTTGATGATAATTCAACATAAACTGACTGGCTTCTTCTTCCGAAAAATCAAATTTCGACTGATTTTTCCATCGTTGATAATCAAACGGCGACCGAAATAAACGCCCATATCCACCAAATATTTCATCTGCCCCTTCCCCTGACAAAACCACCGTAATGTATTTTTTCAACTCCTTCGACATTAAATGCAGCGGCACTTCATTAGGCACCGAAAGTGGTCCATCTTTCAGAGAAATCAACTTTTCCATGGTCGTCAAATAATCCTTTCCCGTCAATTTTATCTCTCTATGATTGGTTTTGTAGCGGTCAGCAACCATGTCGGCATATTCAAATTCATTATAACCTTCTTCATCAAAACCAATCGTGAAAGTATTGACTGGATTCTCCGTTTCCAGACTCATCAACGCCGCTACAACACTCGAATCAACACCACCCGATAAAAACGAACCCACAGGCACATCCGCAATCATCCGGTATTTGACCGCTGAATGCAATAACCTTCGCAGTTCAGCAATATAGTATTCCTCGCCCTTATCAATCGCTTGTTCTTGAAATTTGTCCGCTACATCCCAATATTCCGTTTCGGTAATTTCGCCATTCTTGATGGTCAAAAAATGTCCTGCAGGCAAGGAACTTATACCTTCAAAATAAGTGTCGTTTAAAATCGCATACCGAAATGACATATAAGAAGAAACCGCCATTTCATTTCTTTCAAAAGGTCGGTTTTCTACCTGTAAAATAGCTTTAATTTCAGAAGCGAACGTTACATCTCCTTTATTTTCAGTAAAATATAAAGGTTTAATTCCTAAACGGTCGCGCACTAAATACGTCGTGTCATTGCGACCATCATATATGCAAAAAGCAAACATACCAATCAAATCATCCAAACACGCAATGCCTTTATCATAAAAGGCATACAGCAAAACTTCCGTGTCTGAGTCTGTCCGAAATTGGTAGCCTTTTTTCAGCAAGTCCGCCTTTATTTCCAGGTAATTGTAAATTTCTCCATTGAAGTTCAGCACTACTTTTCCATCTGCAGATGTCATCGGCTGCTTGCCTCCTTCTGATAAGTCAATTATTGACAAACGCCGATGTCCCAAAGCTACACGATTATTGTAAAATACGCCGTAACCATCCGGTCCACGATGATACATCGTACTCAATCCTTCCACAAAACGATTTTTGTCTAACTTTGCAGAAGATTCCAAAAATATTTTACCTAAAATACCACACATAAAGAATGAAAATTGAAACCAGAACTTTGAGAATTATTAATTTTCAATTTGCGGGACTATTTCAACCGCTTACCAAGCATCAAAAGCAAACTTACAAAAAGGAAATACATAATTTTACATTCTAATTCAAAAATTTGCTATGGGCGTTATTCAGCGACAAGGAATTAAACAAAGTTTGGCGACGTATGTAGGCGTCTTAATTGGCGTCGTGAATTTGCTGTACATCTACCCAAAATTCATCACGCCCGAAGAGTTAGGCTTGGTACAATTTGTCAAAGAAACCGCTATGATGATTGCGCCGCTGATTTTTTTAGGTAGCAATACGATAATCATTCGCTACTTTCCTCATTTCAAGGATGCGACCCGAAAACACAATGGATTCCTATTCTTTTTATGCGCTATTTTGGGAGTTGGTTTTTTAGTTTTTTTGACATTATCGCTGATTTTTCAAAAGCAAATTACTGAATATTATGCTAGTGAAAATGAATTATTTGGGCCTGTTTTACCCTATATTATTCCCTTAGTTTTTCTGGTTGCTTATGCGCAATTATTCACCAGTTATGCTTCTAATTTTAAAAGAATTGTCATCCCAAACATCTTTAATGACCTTTTTGTAAAAATAGGATTACCCGCTTTAGTGTTGTGTTTTGCTTTTGAAATTATCACCTTCAATCAAATTTTCCTTGGGTTGATTTTGGTTTACACGGCAGTATTGCTGGGTCAAATTGGCTACCTTCGCTACCTCGGTCAGTTTTATTTAAAACCCAGCTTTTCACATTTTACCAAACCCCTTTTGAAGGAAATGGGTGGCTACGGACTATATGGCATCCTCGGCAGTCTTGGTAGTCGCCTGGCTTCAGGTATTGATATTTTCATGCTTGCGTCACTTTCAACCCTCGATAATACAGGAATTTACGTGATTCCACTGTTCATCAGCAACGTGATTGACATTCCCCGAAAAGCAATTGGCCGCATTACTTCTCCCATCGTTGCCGAAAAATGGAAGGAAGGAAAAATTGAAGAAATCAAAGGTTTATACAAAAAAACTTCACTCAATCAGCTGATTGTTGGCTTGTGGTTTTTGATTGGCATCTGGTTATCTATTGATGATTTGTTTAGCATTATTCCGCGCGGCGACCAGTACGCATTGGGTAAGTACGTGGTTTTATTTTTGGGTGCTGCCCGCGTTGTGGACATGATGACGGGTGTGAATTCTGAAATAATCGGCTACTCCAAATATTTCAAATTTAACTTCTATCTGATACTTTGTCTTGCCGTTTTCAATGTCGTCATCAACTATTTATTAATACCAATATTTGACTATAATGGCGCAGCATTGGCTACCTTGATTTCAATGGCTATTTTTAATCTAATGAAATTTATCGTACTCAAATGGAAACTCAATATGCAACCCTTCACCTGGCAAACACTGGGCGTACTTGCTATTGGATTGGTCGCCTATTTGGTGACGGCTTCATACGTTCCGCTGACGGATTGGGCATTGGTCAATATGGCAATAAAATCCGTTCTGATGACAGTGATTTTCTTCGGCGGTATTTTTTATTTTAAACTATCTGAAGAGTTATTGGCTTTATTTAAAAATGGATTGGAAACAATTAAAAGTAAGCTTGGATGATAACGTGACGCAATTTAAAAAATCGCGTCACGTGAGGCATCCGAAAAATTAATTCAACTAAAAAATGAAAATACTCGTTTATTCTGAAAACGAATACGGATGCGGCGCATCAATCGTCGCATGGATGCTGGCAGCGGAATACGCGAAACTGGGGCATAAAGTTGTTTATGTTTTTCAGAATGGACATAGAAATGGGGCAACCGCCGAAAAAGTACAAAAGATTCATTTCAAAGCATCCGACATTAGTTTCAAAAATAAATTAGCCAATGTTTACTTCTCTTGCTGGTTTATCTTATTTGCAGTCTTAGCCAAACTGCCTTTTTCAAAAAAAGCAAATGCCTTTTTCATCCATCGCCGTCGGTTTTATAAATTTCAAAAAAGCCGAACAATTTGTGAGTCTTTGTTTAAAAATCTGATGGAGAAAGAAAATTTTGAAGCCATCCATTTACATAGTGTTCCGACCAATTTATCTTACGAATTTATTGATAAAATTAGCCACAAAACGCCAACGGTTTGGACATTTCACAATTGTTTCCCAACCAAAGGTTATACGACGCAATACCAAAACTTGCAAGGAAAAACAGTTGCTTCTTATGCTGACTTCACCTTTCGGGAAGTCGATTTAGCAGCAAAGGATACTCTCTTTAAAACCAATGCAAAAATTCACTTTGCGACACCTTCTGCTTGGTTACACCGTTTAATTCAGGCTGATTTTGCTTTTCCAAAAAATTTAAAAGTGATTCATAATGGGCTGTCTCCAGTGGTTTATTTTCCAAAAGATAAAGCAGCAGCGCGCCAACGTTTGGGTTTGGACTTAAATAAAAAATACGCCCTGGCTATCGTCGGAAAACTTCATTTGGAACATAAAAATTTCACAATTTTAAATAATGCCTTTCAACAAATCTCTGACCCAAACATTGAATTAATCCTTATTGGTAATCAAGGAAATTGGACAACTCCCCTACCCCAAAATATTTTATTCCAAGGCCCTATTTTTGATGAAGCTATCAAATCTGACTACCTTTGTGCGGCTGATTTATTCATCATTCCATCCTTGGCAGATAATTTTCCGACGGTTATTTTGGAGAGTTTATTTTGCGGGACACCAATTTTAGGCTCAAACATTGGCGGCATTCCAGAATTGGTCATTCCCGAAAAAACAGGACGATTATTCAATCCTTATGATGCGAAAGAATTGACTCAAAAAATCGAAAATCTTATCAAGGACGAGTCGCTTTTAAGAAGAATGAGTCGCAATTGTATCGCGATGAGTCAAGCCAAATTTACCCTCAATCACCAGGCAAAGCAGTATCTTAAATTGCTACAAAAAATAAAAATTGACCATGAGTAAGACTTCAGTAAAGTCAACTATCGGCAGATTATTGCCCGAAAAATTAAGAAAAGCGATTGAAAATTACATCAAAGGCAAGTCCATTGAAGAGGTCGATATTATTTATCAAATTTTCAAAAAAGAAAACGGGAACGGAAAAATCATGCTTGATGTTGGCGCACACGTTGGCACCGCCTTATTGCCATTTGCAAAGGAAGATTGGACGGTTTTTGCCTTTGAACCAGACCCGACTAATCGCGCCAAGTTAGTGACCAATATCGCCGATTTATCCAACGTTTTTATTGACACTCGTGCAGCCTCAAATACTTCGGGCGAGACGGTTTCCTTCTTTACCAGCAACGTTTCGACAGGCATCAGCAGCATGGCTTCTTTTCATGAAAGTCATAAAGAAACGGCACAAGTAAAGACCATTAAATTGGCTGATTTTTGCAAGGAAAAACACATCCAATCTGTTGATTTTTTGAAAATAGATACTGAAGGGTTTGACCTATTTGTATTGCAGGGTTTTGACTGGAAAAATCAACAACACCCTGACTATATTGTTACTGAATTTGAAGATAGAAAAACCGTTCCACTGGGCTATACTTTTCAGGAACAAGCTGCTTTTTTGGTCGATAAAGGTTATAAAATCATTGTTTCTGAATGGTATCCAATCGTCGAATATGGTAGACGACATCAGTGGAAAAGATTTGTGGTTGACCCCAAAAAAGTAACAGATAAATTGGCTTGGGGGAATATTGTAGCTGCTAAACCGAAAAATTTTGAAAAACTAAAGAGCGTTGCACAACAAATCGGTCATTTTGAATAGTCTGACGTTGATACTTTTGTGATAAAAAGTTTATATTTTTAAAATAACAAATTGAATGATAAAGCTGTTTTAGAGGAGACAGAGACAATTTTTAAAAATTTAAAAATCAATATCATGGTCAACAAAAAAGTAATCTTTGCTATCGCTTTTCCTTTTCTTACCTTAGGAATGGCGACTATTTTACTGGCAATGAGTCCAGATAATAATAATCCTGAAAGTGCTACAATTAACATTGAAGAACCACAACCAGAAGAATTAGGTAAGGTCAATTGGCTGCGCAGTTATGACAAAGCCATTGCCCAATCTGATAAAAATGGCAAACCGGTTTTGATTCTTTTTCAAGAAGTTCCTGGCTGTTCGACTTGCCGAAACTATGGAAACAATGCCTTGAGTCACCCCCTAATTGTTGAAGCTATTGAGTCCCTTTTTGTGCCTTTAGCCATTCACAATAACAAGAAAGGAGAAGACGCTAAGGTTCTGCAATCTTTTGGCGAACCCTCCTGGAATAACCCCGTCGTGCGCGTTATCAATGCAGATAGACGTGAATTGACGCCACGTTTGGGTGGCGATTATTCTTCCTTAGGTTTGGTCAATGCGATGATAAATTCGTTGACTATTAATGGGTCGAAAATACCCCAATATTTAGCCTTATTGCAAGAGGAGTTGCAAGCAAAAAAAGCGGGTGTGGAGACGGCAACTTTCGGAATGTACTGTTTTTGGACGGGTGAAAAAGAATTGGGTAGTTTGGATGGAGTCGTGAGTACGCAGCCTGGTTTTATGGGCGGTCGCGAAGTGGTGACGGTGGAATTTAATCCAGAAGTCGTTGCTTTTGAAGACATTTTGACGACAGCACAAAGTTCACATTGCGCAGATTACGTTTATGCTGAAAATGAGGAACAAAAAATGGCTGCGAAAAAATTAGTAAGTGATCATAAAGTAACTTCGACAAGTAAATTTCGCTTGGACAAAGAACCGAAATATTACTTATCCAAAACCCATTATCAATATGTGCCAATGACAGACTTGCAAGCAACGAAAGCCAATGCTTTGATTGGAAAACGGCAATTGCCTGATGCAGTTTTGTCACCAAAACAGGTAGAATTCGCAAGTTTTATAGCAAAAAATAAAGGAAAGGCGTGGAAAAGTGCAATAAATGTACCTTTTGAAAAGGCGTGGGAAACAGCAATGGCAGTTAAGTAAAAATGAGGCGCTTGATTCAACGAATCAACATCACATTCCTCAATAATTGCACAGCTTTTTTATTTTTAAAATTAACCTGACAGATATACACGCTTTGCCCCAATAATTTTCCTGTATTAAACGTCGCCCGTTCCATCCTTTTGAAAAACCAAAAGGATAAGTGTAATGATATTCTGGAGTATCATAAGGTGTCTTGGGAACGTGAACAAAATAAATGCAGATTCTTGAAGGCATTTTTTGCCCTTATTTTTCACTTTGAAAATGCTCATTATATCAACATAAATCGCACTTCCAAAGCGAAAACTAAGACCAAAATCTGCTGGTTCAAGAATCTGCATTTATTTAATTCGCGTTCCTTGTCCTGACATAGCGTTACAGGATTTAAAATAAAATTAACTGAGTACTGAATCATTTTGGCACTCAGTTTTTTGTTTTTTAATCCTGTAACGCTATTTTAGAACGAGACAAAGGCGATAAAAAAAGGGTTTGCATAAAAAATGCAAACCCTTTTTTTTTACAGAATGTCTTCAATCTACTCCATCCTCTTGAGCCGTTAATCTATCACAATCTTCTTGGTCAAAATCCCAGATTCATTGGCAATTTTCAAAAAGTAAAAACCCGCAGATAATCCACTCACATCCATTGACAAGTGTGCTAATCCATTCGCTTCTGTTGTTTCTACTAAAACTGCTTTTCCATCAATACTAATTATTGATAATTCCAAATTTTCGACTTTGTCTGTATTAATTTTTAACTGCAAAATATCCTTCGCAGGATTTGGATAAACGGAAATATCAATGTTTTGTAACGCTTCCTCAGTCGAAACTACCATCGTTGATTCAACAATTGTTCCGCGAGAATCTGCCGCTGCACACGCCATATCTCCCTCCGCTGACATTACACAGGCTTCGCTATTGTAATTGGACATATCCATGAATTCTACATCATCTACAAACCAGCCGACGTTGTTTTCTACACCAGTTTCTTCATCCGAGGCAAATCGAAAACGCACTCGAATTCCTTGTCCGCTGTATGCACTCAAATCTACATAAGTTGGTCTAAAGCTATCACCATCGCCTGCAAATGCGGGCATTTTAGATACATTAAATGCAAAAAAGGATAAGACGGTTTCGTACCCATTTCTAAACATTTTATCACCGATGACTTCCCAGGTCGCACCAAAATCTGTGGATACTTCTACAATTCCACCATCAAATCCCCATTCGGTATCATACCAATGGTAGAACCTTAAAACAGGTTTTTCGGCAGAAGGTGGCACATAAAAAGAGTTCTTTTTTTCTAAAATAAAATCCGATTCCTCTGGCGAATCCGTCGCAAACCAGGCATTCGTTCCGCTATTTGCCTGCGCTGTACTAACCTCCCAAAGATTATTGCCTTCTAACACATCCAAATCCCATTCTTCTTCGCCACTTTCCATATCATCAATAAATAAGGTATTGGAAACTTCATCAGGAGAACTCGCCAATTTGTAGGTAATCAATCGCATCTCTCCACTATTCATTCCACCTAAATCAAATGAAATCATATCTCCATCAATTGTTGGTGTAATGCTTGCTGAGCCTGTAATAAAAGTCGCGCCTGCTGGAAAAATATCCGTTACGACTACATCCGTCACCGCTTCGTCTTTGTGATTAGTCACTCGCAAAATCACATCAATATCATCACCTGCATTAATGATTGCAGTCATATTTTTAATAATTTTTAATTCTTTTATGCATTCTGGTAGGGTTTCGTAAGATTCCAAACCATCATTCCGATTATTGGCAAATCGTTGTTCTGCATCAAAACCAACTCCGCGTTTAGCAAACACTTCCCAAATCAAACACTGGTTGTCTCCATTATTATTCGCTAAATCTGCTGCTAAAATCGCGTCTCGCCCGTCAATAAAACCAGGACTACACGGCTGCATTTTCATACCATCCATCACCAAACGCAACGCCAAATTATTTCCACCTGTGCCGTCAAAAAGGTCTTCATCAAAACCATATTTGTCCACCAAAGCCCAATGTAAATCCCATAAAATTGATGCCCAAACTTCCCCCACGGGATGCGGTCGTACACCACCAATGATGTCATTATACGTTTGACCATTGATATCAAAATCAGTTGAATATGGAAATCGTCGCGCACCACCACCATCTAAGCCCTGCCCCAAAGAATAGGTACTCATTCCACGCGCTTCCGTACCATCTTGAGTTGGTTTTGCGGTGACAGCCATTGCGAAAAAATCACTCCAGCCTTCGCCCATTTGTTCATCATTGCCAAGACAATTCGCGCTACTGGCGCCACCAGTCAGTCGAGTTGAAATACCGTGTGCATACTCGTGTGCGACAGTCGCATTATCCAAAGCACCATCCAATCTTTCCGGACCATCCGTTTGTGGCTGCACAAGAGAAACCAATAAGCCATTGCTGGCAAATTGACGAATTGTCTGACAGTCATTGTATTGAATCAAAACGGCTGGAATATCAACTTGACCACCGACATTTCCTTGTCCCATTTCATTAAAAGAACCTCCATCGAAGCTACAAACTATTGCTGCAATTGCACCAGCATTTTGGGCATTCAGTACTTTTTGAGAATAGTCACAATCACCTCGGTCAATCATCGCAATTTTACCATTAACGTCATCTGCATTTTGTATTTCAAAACAGCCCAGTGTCGGCAAAGCTGTACCATCATCCACAATCACAACTTCACCAGTAACAGGAACATCTGTGATTTGTGCGCCAAATTGTGCCCCACGGGTTTCATAAATTCCACTTAATGAAACGGGTTCATGTACCGTCAACAAGCCCATTTGATTCCATAAATATAATTGCATTCGACTATTCTGACCATCAGCATTAATTGAAAAGTCAGCGTTATTCGAGCTTGTTGTTCCGCCATTTTGTGCTTCCGCCAAAACATAATCACTACCTACACCACCGTTGCCATAATTGTTTTCCTGATAGTTTCCAGCTGCTTCATCAAAGCCGTGATGGTAGGCAATATCATGCATCATATTTGACGAATAAAATAATTGCGTTACTGATTGGTCTTGGTATTGAATCGGCTCCCAGTCTGCATTAAAACTCGGCGCAAAAATCAAGTTTGAACCGCCATCCGGCTCATTGCCTTGTGACTGATTAGAATTATTATAATCTGCATAAGCATGGACATTATTGCCTCGCGTAATGGTAAAATCAGGGTCGTCATCCCCGTTGGTATCGTGCCATCCGAAAGGAGAAGCCACTTCACTGTGTGGGTTTAATTTTAAATTCAAACCACCATCCGCAGGGCTTTCTAAAGGAAATTCCCAGACATTGTAACGAGCATCCTGTACCAGCATTTGAGACGTCTCAGCATCTGTATTGATTGGCGTATTTTCATAAAAATTATGGTCATGGTTGCATGTTTCCCCATCCGACAAATAGTGTCCTGTACCAAAATCACAGTGTAAAATGCGATTAAAATTATTTACAATATTACCTTGAATGGCATCGACTGAAATGGTACGATAATTCGTTTCGTTCACTTTATCTAACGTCACTTCCCATACCAATTGCAACGTGCTGTGTTCATTTAAAAAATAGGCTAATTCTACTCGAATATCCTTTTGAGAAATATTTCCTTTTTCAAAAATGATTACACTTTTCTTTGGTTCTTCTTTAATCACCAATGCGTCCGTGATTTCTATTTGCATAAAATCAGCCGCTTTGATAACTGCTGCTGACGCATTCAAAATAGGTATCGTCGTATTGACTTTTTCAGAAACCTGACCAATAAGTCGATTACCCGAATGCAGGACTTTTTCGTTGAAAATCGACACATTTAACATTGCATTTCGGATATCAATCCCTTGATATTTTTGTTGAAAATACAAATGCCATACGCCGTTATGCCGTGTTTGAAATTGGTCTTTGAGCGTCAGTTCAGAAAGGTCAGCAGCTGCTAAATTCCAATCTACTGCATGTGTCTGCCAATATTGCTGTGCAATGGCTTCTGTCGATTGTGACCACGAAATTGGTATAGAAAAAATAAATAGGCAAGCAGCGATTACCAGCTGGAGGTTGTAACGATTCTTCATGGGAAATATTTAAGATTATATAATTCATTTCTACAAAAAACAGCTTCGGTATCATAGGAAGCTATCGCTTTTTTGTAAAATTAGCGAAATCCGATTAATTCTGGTAAAGTCAGTTGGAAAGAATTGTAAAATGGTTGATTGGTTGACATTTAAATGCCGCGTGGCAATTACATTAAAATAAATTATATGTCAATTTTTATGCCGTTTCGCACGCTTATTTTTAAAATGCAAAAACGGCATCCAAAGTTAATTGAATGCCGTTTTTTATAAAAATAATGGTCATGCTATTGAAATAGCTGACTACTAATCGATTACTAACTTTTGTACTGCAATTTGGTCATTCGCTCGGAATTGCACCAAATATACACCTTTTGCTAAGCCATCCAACATAATTGGTTGATTAAATTGACCAGCTATGTGATTAGCAGAAGTAACCACTTTTACCGTTTGTCCCATCATGTTCGTGATAGCAATATTTACTTTTGATGTCTCATGCAATGTGTAAGACAACTGAGCAAAACCATTTGCTGGATTCGGTGAGATACCGAAATCAAACGTTTGTGGAGCAACGATTTCTGTTCCTACTTCGATTTCATACTCATCTTTGGTAATAGCCAAGTGCATAATAAAATTAGTCCCAGCAGGATCAGTATCACCTGAAATAGAGTGACCTGGCTCGAAATCTTCCTGGTACATTACATTCACAAATGATTCACCGATGCTGTGTGTCATTGACGGGTAAACCGCTTCAATCGCTGGTAACAAATCAACTTCTAAAACCACATCTTCCCGAATCATATCGACTGGTACATCTGGCCAAGTTGCACCACCATCCGTTGATGCCATTGTGTATAAGTGACGGTTGTACTGGATACCTGGATTTGCATTTTCATTTGGAAATGCTTCGGATACTCCTGCATACATTACGTAAATGTTGTTGTCTGTATCTACACCTGCAGTTGCTTGTGAAGTCAAATTTGCTCCATAAGTTCCATATTCATTTGCCCCAACACCAAACACACCATCGCCGTCTTCGTCTAACAAACCTGCAATTACTCGCGTAGAATCTTCACCATGTGATTCATTCCAGTAACGTAGACCAGACCAGCCTGGGAAGAAATTCCAATTACCATCTGTAAAGTCTTCATCCAGGTAGTACATTTCTCCGTAAAAAACATGAACGCCACCATCATTATCAACGACAACATCACCGTTTCCATCAGAAGTTTGGAATGCATTACCTTGAGGTGCATCTTCCAAGTCGCCCGCAGGAATCAACAAAGTATCATAAGGCGTATCAATTGTATATGGATCAAATGGAAAATCTTTAATGATTGAAGTTGACCAACTACCGCCATTATCTGAAGACTTAGCTACTTGTACATCACCCCAAGAAGGGAATAAGCCAATGGCAACCGTTTCACCATTTGCCTCTACTGCATAGCTATCTGCAGTAGTAAAAGTGTACTTTTCGCTATCCATGCCTGGTAATTTTACATCTTGTTGGTCCCAAGTCGCACCACCATCTAAAGAACGGTAATAAACCAAATGACCATCCAATCCTTCCCAAACTGCACCACCCAAGCCTGATGGCGTAGAGATACCAATAACGTGTACAGTCATGCCATCAGCACCGCCTGCAGCAACACGCGGCCACAATACACCAACTGGAATATCCGTTGGAATTTTATCTTCTACCCATGAACCTGAAGCGTTTCGGTTGGTGATAAATTCGTTATTAGAAGTGTGAGCAACCACAAATTGGCTACCATCGCCCAAAGTCGCAACACTTCCCCAGCCTGTTCTTTCAGACTCGATTCGAGCTGTTGGAGCATCTCCCCAAACACCGTTGGTATAAGCGTTATAACCAGTTCCACGATCAGAATATCCGTCGCCAGTACTATTTCCCATCGTCCACGTTGCTGCCAAAGAACCATCTTCACTTCTTGCCAAGCTGTTACGAGTTGAGTTGTTCGATTGCAAATCATAAGTTGTTGTACCAACGATATTTTCTTGCTCTGTTCGAGCCGATGTCAAAGAGTTTTGAGCAGCTGGCACGTCGGGACGGACAGTTTCAAAACCAGTCGAAACGGTTCTATCAAATTTTGCAGGAGTACTCGCTCCTGTTGCTTTTACAAATTGTTGGGCATTCATTCCCAATGCAAATAATGCAAAAGAAAATACTAGTAGTGATTTACGCATATTCAAATGTTTTTATAAATAAATTAAGTTGAAATTTCCTATTTTTTATTATAGTGTAAAGTAAGCTTCTTTACGTTTTTAGAAAGGGATTTTAAGGAGTAGAAATGAGTTGTGCAAACTCATTTCTGCCCCCTTAACACCTATACCCGCCTTGCCACAAACAAAGCGATAAGTTATTTTTTCAATTTTCAAAAGACAATTATAAGGCAAATGGATGGATTTTCCACCTATTTAAATAAAAACTATTCGTAATGTGGCTGACAAAAAAATGTTAAAGGAAAGCAATTTTAATTTTTGCTGAAAATAAAAACGGCATATTTAATACAGTGTGTAAAAACTTTCTTTACGTTTTGCTCGGCGGCTAAAGCCG
>CAYUNA010000048.1:0-13620 GCA_964445895.1 uncultured Saprospiraceae bacterium
TTTGGTAACACTTGACTTCGAATATCTTTTCCATATCGGAGAAACTGCGAATAAAAAATTTAAGCTAAAATTCAATACTGGAATTGGCGGTATTTGGGTAGTCACCAAAACGAATGTGAAGATTTTAGGTGAAGGTATTGATAATGATTTTCATATAGCAGGGTTTTCTCTGGCAGGTAAAATAGGCCCTCGTATTGACCTTTGGGAAAAACTGTTTGTACTCGCTGAATTTAAAAGTGGATATATGACGATTCCCGATGCGTTAATTGAAAATGCTGCGCCAAAATACGCCGACCAGACGATTATTTTTTTTGAATATTATGTGGCTGTGGGTGGTTTGTTTCGATTTGGAAAAAAGAAAAATTAACTGATGTTAAGTGTGCAAAGTGTGTAACATCAGGAATTCAATGGCTTGAAAAATTTGGTCTTTGACAAATTGCGTGAAGCATAGTTTTATTTCCGTTTTCCAAAGGGAATTTGCGGGAGCAAAAGTGTTTTTGCTAACCCCTCAAATTGAAAATTAAAATTTTTTGCTGTTCAATAGCGCTTCTCTTTCCGTCCGCACCACGAGAGAAATTCTCCCTCTAAAAAAAGAAAATTAGTGGTGCGGGCGGATAGAAGATAGAAAATGAACTATTCCAAAATTTTACGAATTATTAATTTCCTGGAGGTCGAAATTTCATAGTTTTCTCCCTACTTAAATTCTATTTCACAGGATTCGTCAAAGCTTTTGTAGCATCAATCAAAAAAGCACTTATTTCACCACCTCTTTCTTCAATGCTCGGCGCTTTTCTTTCCCTTTCTCGGTATATTCCACATTTTTCTCAATGACATGCCCTGGGCGACTCCATTTTTCCCGTTCTGCCACTTCAACCTCCGTTTCTTTTATTGGTCGCTGCGTTCCTTTTTGATAAGGTTTCATTGGTTTCAAACCCAACATCTCAAACATTTCTAAATCTTCAAAAATATCAGGATTTGGAGTCGTCAACAATTTATCACCCGCAAATATTGATGCTGCACCTGCCATAAAACAAAACGCTTGACCTTCTTTACTCATGGATGTTCGACCTGCTGACAAACGCACGGTTGTCTGTGGCAAAACAATCCGCGTTGTCGCTACCATCCGAATCATTTCCCAAATCGGAATCGGCTTTTGGTCTTCCAACGGCGTACCCTCTACTGCCACCAAAGCATTGATTGGAACGGACTCGGGTTGGGGACTTAGCGCCGCCAAAGTTAGCAACATTTTACAGCGGTCTTCTACACTTTCGCCCATACCAATAATGCCTCCAGAACAAACGGTAATTCCCGCTTTTCGAGCATTACCAATCGTTTTAATACGGTCTTCATAGCCCCGTGTTGAAATGATTTCTTTATAATAATCTTCCGACGTATCGAGGTTGTGATTGTAGGCATACAAACCAGCATTCGACAACTTTTCGGCCTGTTTTTCACTCAACATTCCGAGTGTTGCGCAGACTTCCATGCCCTCTCGATTCACAGTTTTTACCAATTCCAACACATGGTCAAAATCAGCATTATCCTCCACATTTCTCCAAGCTGCTCCCATGCACAGGCGCGAAGAACCTTGCATTTTTGCCCGTTTTGCAGCAATTTCAACTTGTTTTACAGACAATAGTCCCTCATTTTCAACTCCTGTAAAATAGCGAGCTGCCTGTGGACAATACGCACAATCTTCCGAACATCCACCCGTTTTGATAGACAATAAAGTACTAATTTGTACTTCATTTGGGTTGTGATTTTCGCGGTGAACAGTCGCGGCTTGATACACCAAATCTAAAAGCGGTGTATTGTATATTTTAAGGACTTCTTCAAGAGTGTATTTTTTATCGCTCATAAATTTTTACGGTTGATGGCGCACGATTGACGGCGCACGAAGGTTCAAGTTTTTTTTTAATTACTACGAGGCACTTAATGATAGAATGTTATTCATCATTCTTCATTTTTATACGCCAAATTGCGTCAAATGATGGTCAAGGTGTTTATAAAATAAAACATTCCATTCGTCTTTGGTTAAAGCACCGAAGGAAAGTGATTCTTTGTTGTGAAAATGGGTTGCACCTAGCTGTTGCGTTTGTTTTAAATAATCAATTAAACGCTGTTTTTCTTTCGCAAAATCGCGTTCATCGCTGATTATAAAAGCAGGGGCAGTACGAATGTTTTTAGCATAAGGTTTTGGCCCAACTACGGCCTTCTTGACAAACATTTTTAGCATAAATCGCATAAAAGCGTTTGGTTTCGGATGCTTGTCAGTGTAAACCATTTCATAAGTAACGCAGCAGTGCGCGAGCATTTTAGAAACGGACATCTTACCCCATTTTCCTTGGGTTTTTGGTGTCAATTGGTTGATTCTGCCGATGATTTCTTGAATGTCTTCGGCTTTAAAAATATTTTTCATTTATAGCGTTTTGACAACACAAAAGTCTCCAAGACTTCTGTATTCTTAATCTTTACCCAAAATACAAAAGTCTCTAAGACTTTTGTATTCTTACTCTTTATACCCAAAATACAAAAGTCTCCAAGACTTTTGTATTTCCTCCAAGCCTTTAGTATTCTTATTTTAAAAACAGTAAGAAAATCAATCTGTCACCTTCATCGCTGCCATTTCCATTTCCTTCAAATGCGCTTTCACTTCTACAAAAATGGCTTTTAATTTTTCTGTATTGTCTGGACTGATTTTTTCCAAATCAAATGTCGATAAATCATCTAAATTTTTCCGACAAAACTCCACCTTTCGCAATATTTCTCCCTTCGTCAAATCTTGTGAAACCATGGAATCAATTGCGGGACTGCTATCATTGGGTGGAAAATATTTCACGACGACTTTCTCGTATTGCTGTGCAAATCGGTCAAATTTTTCATCCTCTGTCAACTCAACCTGACAGCTTGCACAAAAGATGGCAATTGCCAAGACCCACTGAAATTTACGGAACCAATTTATTTTTCCAATCATAGTTTTTTCAAACCTTAAATTTACGCTACATTTGCGCCGCAAATATCACAATTTTTGTGATTCTTTTTGTTTTTTAGTTGATTAGTTAATACGTTGATAGAGTTAATTAGTGGATTTTGTTAATTGGGTTGCAAATGCTTTTAAAGGAAATTTCTTTTAAATCATTTGATAATCAATGAATTAATGATATCTACTTAAGAGCTTGTTTAAACTTACTTCAATTGGCGACAAGATAGAAATTTAATTTTGTTCGGCGTTAAAAAGTCTCGTCATTGCCAGGCATTGTCAAAATTTTTCACCTCCAACAAACTTAAATTTTCCACTCTTTTGCTCAATCAAGTAATTTTTAAACCGTTTAGTCAACCAAATTATTTAATCAACCAAATCAATCAATTAACAAAACTATGTCACTTGAAAATCGCGCGATTCGCGAAACCAATTTCCAGCTACCTGGACAGACCAAATTTTACCGAGGCAAAGTCCGCGATGTGTACACCGTTGGCGACCGTTTGATTATGGTGGCATCTGATCGGATTTCTGCATTTGATCATATTTTGCCGCGACCAATTCCATATAAAGGACAGGTTTTGAATCAAATTGCTGCTCACTTTTTGCGGGCAACGGAAGATATTTGCCCTAATTGGTTGGAAGCAACTCCAGATGAAAACGTGGCTGTAGGAACGGCTGTTGAACCATTTCGAGTAGAGATGGTGATTCGAGGCTATCTTACCGGACATGCTGCCCGAACCTACAAATCTGGTTTGCGAACGCTTTGCGGAGTGGCATTGCCGGAAGGAATGAAGGAACACGATAAGTTTTCAACGCCTATTATTACACCAGCTACTAAAGCGGAAGAAGGACATGATGAGGACATTTCGCGTGAGGAAATCATCAAACAGGGTATCGTTGCTGAAGAAGATTATGTCATTTTAGAAAAATATACGCGTGAATTGTTTCAGCGAGGAACAGCAATGGCGGCAGAACACGGTTTAATTCTGGTTGACACCAAGTATGAATTTGGTAAAAAGGATGGAAAAATTGTCTTGATTGATGAAATTCATACGCCTGATTCTTCCCGTTATTTTATGAAAGAAGGTTATCAGGAATTGCAGGACAAAGGCGAAGACCAACGGCATTTATCTAAAGAGTTTGTGCGAGAATGGTTGATTGAAAATGGTTTTCAAGGGTTAGAAGGACAAACCATGCCGATGATGCCCGATGCATTTGTGGAAAGCGTTTCTGACCGTTATATTGAGTTATTTGAAATAGTGACGGGACGTGAGTTTGTAAAAGCAGATACGAGTAAGATTTATGAAAGAATTGAGGAGAATATTGTAAATTTTCTGAAATGATTATTTTTTATAGACGGAGCAAAAGCTGGATTTTTATTAAAATCCAGCTTTTGCTCCGTCTGAAAAAAGAAAGTCGTGGTGCGGGCGGATAGAAAATGCTCAACAAACAGATTAGAGGAAAAATTCGAAATGAAAACCTTGCGCTTTCCTTGCGGAACTTACTTTCCTTTTCCATAACTTATCTTCTCCCGTCTTTCTTTTTTTTCTTCTTTTTTCAAAACATATCCCTTCGGATAATAAAACCGTTCCCGCACCTCATTATCCAATAAATAAGATTGCTTATATCCGCGATAGGTTCCCCAAAACTGGTTCATTCTAAATAAAATAATATTAAAAAATTCTTTTAAAAAGACGCCATCATGAATCGCTTGTTTCCAATCCCCAATGATGTTTTTGGTCACCAAATTTAGAAAGGTTAAAAAGTTAAACGTCTCATTTTTCATAATCAGACGGAGGGCAATTGCTTCGCGTCGGTAGCGATTAAAAACGTTTTTCCAGGTTTCTTCATGGACATGAATAATCGTCGCTTCTGCTTGATAAGCAATGCGGTAATTTTGTGCTAAAATGTGCTTAGCCCATGCCAAATCTTCAAGTCCCGTCAAGGTCTCATCATACGGATATTGTTGCCACAATTCACGCCGAATCGCACAGTTGGCATTGTTACAAAATGGATGTTTTTGATTGGAATTAGATTGTTCAGGAAACCATTTAGCAAAAACTTGATGCTCTGAATATTTGTTTCGATGGTCACCACGTTGTTTGCCGTAGACGAGTGCAATCTCTTCATTATCAAAAGGTTGTGCCATCAATTCGAGCCAGTCAGTATGTACCGGGTAGACGTGGGCACTAGCAAACAACAATAAATCTCCCGTCGCTGCTGCACATCCCACATTAATGGCGTAGCCAAATGAAAAATCCTCTGGTTTTATTTGAACTATTTTGGTAGGAAATTGCCGCGCAACAGTCAGGGTGTCATCTCGCGACCCAGAATCTACGACGATGATTTCGACATCTTTATGCGTTTGTTTTTGAATGCCTTCAAGCAAACGACCGATGTGTTTACCTTCATTCAAGCATCGAATGATTATGGAAATTTTCATGGATGGGTTTGCGTGTTGCGAGTGAAATTTTTACAATTGAACGGTACTTAGGAACGCGAAGTAAATATCCTCTCAAGAATGTCAATTTATTTATTTCGCGTTCCTTAATTATATTCTAAAATACGTTGTTTTAAAGAAAAACCCTTTTCTGCTTTCTCGGCCCAGGGTTGCCCCTCGCAATCTTCGATACATTGTGTATCAAAAATGCTAATTTCTTTATAAATCAGACCCACATTTGGCGCATATTTTTCAACAGAACTACGCAGTTCAATGGCATTTTCATTATCTGCTTGTTCTATTAACACAACGGGTTCAAATATTTGTCCACCAATGGTATCCACCAAATCGACCTCTTTTATTCGATAATCCCAGCCTTTAAACATTTCAATGGTTTCACCTGCGACCAGTACAATCGTGCCATCGTCAATGAAGGCATTGCCATCCCAGCTATTGTTGTCGCGGACGGGAAATGTCATTTTAATAAACTTCAAATTTTCTTCTGTTCGCTGGGCTTGATTGTTCACGATTGAGGCTGTGTAAACGTTCTGAATCGTCCAGGGTAGGGTGTCGCCAAGTCGGGTAAATTGCTCAATTTTATAGACCAATTCATCGTTAGCATTCCGTAAGGTATCAACGATTTCTTCCCGCAATTGTGTAAATGATTGGCGTACCATTTCCGCTCCATTTGGGTCATAAATAGTAGAGTCCATTTCATAAACGGTATACTTCCCAATGGCTAATGGAAAATACTCTTCTCCTGTTTCTAATTGAAAATTATCCTCCTCCGTTG
This sequence comes from uncultured Saprospiraceae bacterium, assembly GCA_964445895.1. Lineage (GTDB taxonomy): Bacteria > Bacteroidota > Bacteroidia > Chitinophagales > Saprospiraceae > CAYUNA01. The sequence goes on from CAYUNA010000048.1 coordinate 6,217, forward strand.
TACAGGAAAACAGAAAAAGAAGCGTAGTTATTGCGAGAAAATATTTCACGGTATAAGTTATATTAATAGACTTCATAAATGAGATTTGAGTGGCTTTAAACTTGCTCTTTTGTGCTTGTTTTTCCTTTTAAATCTCATTCATAAAGTCTTAAGTGTCTCGTAGTAAGTACATGACACTATTTTTTAATTATTGGACAGCACACTACTATATATAATGCCGCCGCCAACTACATCGTCACCTTCATAAAAAACGGCAGATTGACCAGGGGCAACACCTCTCACATTAGCCATGAATTCGACATCAATTTTATCATCACTGATGCTATTCAATTTAGCGAGTGTGCCAGGACTATTGTATCTTATTTGCGTAACTGCCTCAAAATTAGCAGGTAAAGTTTCGTATTTCATTAGGTTGGCTTGTCCGACCATCATGCCATTACGAACCAAATCGTTGACATCGCCGAGAACGACCGTATTGGTATCGGGTTTGATTTCCGTTACGTACATCGGTACGCCGAATGCCATTCCGAGATTTTTTCGTTGTCCGATAGTATAGAAGGGGTAGCCTCGGTGTTGCCCCAGGACTTCACCTTTCACATTCACAAAATTACCACCTGCCACTCGTGCCTCCAAACCATCTACTCGGCGTTTCAGGAAGCCGCGATAATCATTGTCGGGGACGAAACAAATTTCGAAACTTTCCCCTTTTTTTGACAATTCTTCATAACCAAAATCAAAAGCCATTTGTCGTACTTCAGGCTTCGTATAAGGCCCCAAAGGAAACCGCGTACGTTCCATACATTCCTGACTCAATCCCCACAAAACGTAGGATTGGTCTTTGTGTTCATCTTTCGATTTGGTAATAAAATGCCGTCCATTGAGTTGGTTTATTTTTGCATAGTGACCCGTTGCGATAAACTCACAATCCAGAGAATCGGCTCGTTTGACCAACGAATTCCACTTGATATGTGTATTGCACAAGACACAAGGATTTGGCGTTCGGCCTGCCAAATATTCATCTACAAAATTGTCGATAACGTAGTCACCAAATTCTTCGCGGATGTCCACAATAAAATGGTGAAAGCCCATATCAACAGACACTTTTCGAGCATCATTGATAGAGTCGAGACTACAACAACCGGTTTCTTTTTTATTGCCACCAGAGTTGGCATAGTCCCATGTTTTCATCGTGATACCGACTACCTCGTAGCCTTGTTCGTGCATCATCATTGCGGTAACGGTGCTGTCTATGCCGCCACTCATCGCTACTAAAACTCGTCCGTGTTTACTCATGAATATTGTTTTTAGAAGTCGGAGGTTCGTCTTCTTACTTCTTTTTTTATTTCAAACTGAATTACTTCTGCAAAATTACAAAATACTCCCTCGAATGGTTCGCCAAATGGTCGAAAACTTTCTATTCCACCTATTTTTAAGTTTTTTTATGACAAAAAATGAACTAAAGACGAATCATTTACCTCTTTATATTATGGGAAAAAAATATTTCGCGTTCCTTAACCATGTCAACTGTCGTCTATTTATTAATAATAACGCAGAGGCAGGCTGTAAAAACGCGTAGAATTTCTACATTTGCCGAATAGTCATAAACAAAACGTTAAAGAAGCGTGAATATTGGGTTGATTTTGCTAAAAAGGAAGGTTTTCGGTTGTTAAAATATAAATAATTTGTACATTTGTTCCAGAGAACAGAATAGTATATGATAAAATAACTCACACAACCCACCTAATAAGTTTAGTGAAATCTTTTCTCTTAAGTTTCGCGAATTACCTAAAATCGATAAAACTGATATTTTAAATGGCATTCATGTGCATTTTTAAAATATTTTACTTTTTTTATGATAAAATGGAGTAATGTATCTTAAATTAAGGTATGGAATTTGTGTTACAGGATTAGATTTCCTACCCTCCATTTTCTTGTCAAAAAGTACAATTTTATCAATATTGTAATCCCTTCCATTGAGACAAGATTTAAAATTCATTTTTTGTAAAATAAATTTGATAGTAGAAATTAAGAAAATTGACTTTTTAAAATAGTTTTTTTTAGAATAAGTATTTTATTAAGTTTTTTGTAAAAATCTACTTCCCGTAAAACATTTCAATATGAAATTGAGAGCTACGCTTACCATTTTTTTCGCAGCTTTTTTTATCACAGTCTATGGACAAGACTTTATCATGGATGGTACTCCCATTAATGCTTGTAGCGGTTTTTTTATGGATAGTGGTGGGTCTAATTCTTATGGACCTAACGAAAGCTTGACGACAACCATCTGTGCAGATGGTGTTGGAGGTACGCATATTCAACTGATATTTAGTGGCACAGACTTGGGGGCTGGCGATGATATTTGTTTCTACGATGGGACGGATACTGGGGCACCTTTATTGACTTGTGCCAGCGCATTTAATGGACAGGGTGAGTTTATTATTCAGGCAACTGCACCGAATTTGACAGGATGTGTGACGGTTGTGTTTACATCCGATGCAGTAGGTGAGGGCGAAGGATTTAGTGCAGATATTAATTGTATCGCTGCCTGTCAAACCATTCAATCAATTTTAGTTTCTTCTGACCCTGAAGTGAGTCCTGTTGATACGGGCTACATTGATATTTGTCCAGGAGAGCGCGTATTTTTTACGGGTGCAGGTAGTTATCCTCAAAATGGACAAGTTTACAACCACTCTGATTTTACGTCAACTTTTGAATGGGATTTTGGTGATGGTGTCATTGGTTACGGGCCAAATGTTACGCATGTTTACGACAATCCAGGTGGATATGTGGTTCAATTGACAATCATAGATACTCTACAATGTCAAAATACGAATTTTATCAGCCAAAGAGTGCGGGTTTCTACCAAACCAACTTTTGACCTCGGTGGTGATTTAGCCAGTCAAATATGTGCTAATGATACCGTTATGCTAAGTGCAATGGTCAATCAATTGGATTCTAATGCGATTGTTTCTGTATCACCCAATACGGGTACATTTTCTGTAGCGGGTATTCGTTCTGATTCCTTGCCATTGCCCGATGGAGATGGTACTTCTTATCAGACGAGCATTAATTTTTCAGACTTTGCACCTGGAGCTGTTTTGACAGATATTAATGATTTGGAAAGTATCTGTGTCAATATGGAACACTCATGGATGCGGGATTTGGAAATTACGTTAACTTGTCCTGATGGCACAACGATTGTATTGCATGATCATCCAGGACAAACGGGAGGGCAAGTATTTTTAGGAGAACCAATTGATAATGATGGAGGTTTTCCTACACCGGGTCTTGGCTATGATTATTGCTGGACACCAAATGCAACCAATCCTACTTGGATTCAATATTCAAATGCTAACTTTCCAGGTACTTTACCGCCAGGTGACTATAGTACAGTTGACCCAATGACCGACCTTTTGGGCTGTCCTTTAAATGGCGAGTGGACAATTACAGTGACCGATTTGTGGGCGAGTGACAATGGGTTTATGTTTAATTGGAGTATCAATTTTAACGAAGATTTATATCCAAATGTGGAAGTTTTTACACCAAACCTAATTGATTGGGCTTGGAATAACAATCCATCTATTTATTTTCAAACAATGGATAGTATCGCTGCAGCACCACAAAATGCAGGAACAGCGAGCTACACCTTTACTGTTGATGATGATTTTGGCTGTACTTGGGATACGATGGTGAATTTTCAAGTTTTGCCATTTACGCACCCAGATTGCTATAGCTGTCAAGATATTTTAAGTCCTGCACCTGACACGACTGTTTGTGTGGGTGAATCTGTAGACCTTAATGTCTTTTCTGAAGTGCCGACCGAATTTGATGTCACGTTTGAATCTTATCCAGCTTATGATTTTAATCCAACCAATCACCCACCTGCCAATCCTTATGCGGCAGGTATTGATGTGGTTGCAATAAACCCTGGTTTTGTAACTAATCCATTGGTTGATATTGTTTCTGTTTGTGTTGACATTACGACGGATTTTGCGTCGGATGTGGCAATTTATTTACAATCTCCGAATGGCGACTTATTAGAATTATCAAGCAATAATGGTGGTGGACAAGACAATTATACGCAGACTTGTTTTACACCAACTGCTACGACGCCAATTCAGATGGGAACACCGCCTTTTACGGGCGAGTTTTCACCAGAAGGCAATTGGAATGCATTAAACGGTTCGCCGATTAATGGAGAATGGAATTTATTGGTTTCAGATGGCTTTGCGCCAAATGTATTTAGTACGTTGAATTGGTGGACAATCACTTTTAATTCTGTCAACAATGTAGCTTATGATTGGACAAATGGAGCTTCTTTAACTTGCGATAATTGCCCTGACCCAACTGCCAATCCGATGGCAACGACGACTTATACCGTGACTGCGGTTGATAGCTACCAATGTTCATCAATGGATGAGGTAGAAATCACAGTACTGGAAAACTTTTCAGCACCTGCTATTAATTGCAATGCGATTGGTAATGGTGAAATTGTAGTGACTTGGAATGAAGTCGGTGGAGGATTAGAATATGAAATAAATATTGATGGAACGGGTTGGGTTGCCCCAAATGAAGGCTTGACACAGCACCTATTGACTGGCTATGTCAATGGAGAAATGGCAAATGTGCAAGTGCGTGTAAAAACGACAGGAGGCGGAGCTTGTGCTGTAAATATTGGAGAAGAAGTTTGCCTTTATTTGTTATGTGATTTAGTGGCAACTATTCCAAATGGTACAGATACGGTCTCTTGTCCAGGCGATTGTGATGGGATTGTTCCTGTCTCGGCAATGAATGGGGTTTCTCCTTTTGATTACAATGCAACTTATCTGGATGATGGTTCGATGTGGACACAGAATAATGGTAATTTTACTGGACTTTGTGCAGGAGATTATCAGATTATCGTAGAAGATGCGGTCGGTTGTATGGATACTGTATTTTTCACCGTTTTTGAACCAGACCCAATTATTGTTTCTATTATAGAAACTGAATCGCTCGACTGTTTTGGGGATTCAGATGGTGAATTAGTAGCTTCGGGAGTCGGTGGAGTAGGCGATTATGATTTTGCTTGGAATGATATGTCAGGACAAATTAATCCAACTGCGGTAGGCTTGAATGCAGACAACTACACCGTTGTTTTAACAGATGATAATGGCTGTACAGGCAGTGGAAATTTTGACCTGATGCAACCGACTGAGATAATGTTGGCTACTGCTTCTACCGACGTACTTTGTAAAGGTGCAATGACAGGAACGGCAACTGTTAATCCGATGGGCGGAACGGGTACATACACTTATGCATGGAGTGATGGGGACTCTCCGACAGCACAAAATAACGATGGCTTAGGAGAAGGTTTGGTTTCTGTAACAGTTTCAGATGTGAATGGCTGTACAGCAATGGAGGATGTATTGATAAACGAACCCGCGGAAGGTTTGGAATTGATGATTGCACAAACGGCAGAAAGCTGTTTTCAAGCAAATAGTGGACAAGCTTTGGTGACGCCAATGGGTGGTAGCAATGGTTATACTTATGAATGGTCAAGTGGCGCAACGACACCAGAAGCAAGTGATTTAGCACCACAAAACTATACGGTCACCGTTACTGATGGAAATGACTGTACTGCAACGGAAAGTATTGATATTACAGAATTGGCTGTGGTTGAAATTGAAAATATTAATTTTCTTCCTCCGAGTTGTTCTGGATTTTCAGATGGAGCAATTTCAATCGTTGATACACCTGATAACATTACTGGAGGTGCTGGCGGACCTTATACTTACCTTTGGAATGATGGAACGACCAATAGCTTAAATGAAAATCTTATTGGTGGACAAGCTTATTCTGTAACGGTTACAGATGTTGCTGGTTGTACCGTCATTGGCGTTCAATTTTTAGATGACCCATTGCCATTAACCTTTGACGTTGCTGGACAAGATGTGCTTTGTTTTCAAGATGCAACAGGTACGGCGACTGTTTCAAATGTACAATTGAATCCTGGTGATATGGTAGATGCTTATAGTTGGAGTTTAAATGCTGGCGGACAGACGACGGAAAGTGTAACTAATTTATCTGCGGGTGAATACATCGTAACGATTACAGACTCTGAAGGCTGTACTGCCGAAAATTCAGTAACCATCAACGAACCAACTGACATCGACGTTGATTTCAGTGTAGTTGATGCAGCGTGTTTTGGACAACTTTCGGGTGAAATTACTGCTTTGCCAACGGGCGGAGTTCCTGGTTATAATTTTCAATGGGATGGAGGTATTGGTGTGAATTCTGCAAAAGTTACAGATATTCCGCCAAATAATTACAATGTAACAATCACGGATAATAACGGTTGTGAGCACATAGACTCTGTCTTAGTTAATCAACCTGCTGAAATTACTGCAGATGTAAATCCAACCGACGTCACCTGTTTTGGTGACCGTGACGGTATGGTGCAATTAACTACTGACGGTGGAACTGCTCCGTTTAGATATAGCTTAGATGGCGAAAATTTCTTCGGCTCAAGTACTTTAATTGGTTTGGAATCAGGTGATTACAATATAGTCATTTCGGATGCAAATGGTTGTACTACCGAAAAGTTTGCCAACGTAGGTACGCCACCACTTTTCACAGTTGATATCTTAGATACTTCTGGGACATTAAACAGTGACAATACCATTCAATTTGGAGAGTCTATCAACGCTGAAGGGCTACCACAAAATGGGCAGGGAATGATTGATTACTTCTGGTCAGCTTCTTATTGTGGTACCATGATGTGCCCAACTGCTGATACAACAGATTGTAGCGGCGAAGTAACTTGTTCTAATCCAATTTTGACACCAAATAACCCAATTACCTATTCGGTAACGGCGATTGATGAAGCGGGTTGTGAAGCTACAGCTAATTTGGTTGTTTTTGTTGAAAAAACGCGTAGAGTACTTGTTCCAACTGGATTTGCACCAGATGGTAATGCCCTTAATCAGGCGCTGCATGTTCACGGAAAATCTGGAACGACCATTAATATCTTCCGTATTTTTGACCGATGGGGTGAACTGATTTACGAATCATCTAACTTCGACATCAATGATACGACGGTTGGTTGGAACGGAACTTTCAATGGCGAAGAAATGCCTTCTGGTGTTTATGTTTGGTTTTTGGAAGCTCAATTTGAAGACGGTGCGACAGAAATTTTCAAAGGCGAAACCACACTGATTCGTTAATATTAAAATGAGTCATCCCGAATTTCTAATGCGGTGCAAAATCATCATATTTCAGACTAATTTTACGGTATGCAACTTCGGGGTTTTCAAAGGGGAAAAACTGATTTTTTAGAAAGTTCAGTTTTTCCCTTTTGAAAATCCTTGAGCCGCAAGTATCTATTTTCTTCCGTAAAGGTTTTCGCCACGAAATGTACAAAGTGCG
>CAYUNA010000049.1:0-13525 GCA_964445895.1 uncultured Saprospiraceae bacterium
TAATAAGAATTTTTCTAAAAAATAGGGGTACTTTGCCCACCTTTGCATCATTATTTCAGAAACGGTAAAAAACAGTGAAAGACGAAGCAGTATATGCAGATTTGATTGGTCAGCATCTCTCCGGCAATAGTAGCCGCGAAGAGAGTGCTAAATTAATGGCGTGGGTGGAAGCATCTGCAGCTAACCGGGCGTTCTTTGAGGAAATGGAAAGGATTTGGCGAGATGCAGAACAGTATCAGGAAACACCCTTTGAAGCAAATATGGATGAAGCTTGGGCAAAAATTGCTGCGCAAACGCCATTGAATAACCAAGCCAATCGACCGACTGCAAAAGTTGTCAAGATGCGACATTGGCGCAAAATGACTTCGATAGCGGCGGCAATTTTGGTGTTAATTGGAATCGGTTGGTGGTATGCGAATCAGCCGGCAGACGTTATTTATCAAGAAGTAGCGGTGAGAACAGATCAGAATGAGCAGTTGAAATATACTTTACCGGATAGTAGTATCGTTTGGTTGAATGAAAATTCGCAAATCGCTTTTGTCGAAAATTTTGAAAAAAGGACGATTCGTTTGGTGGGAGAAGCCTTTTTTGAGGTACAAAGAATGGAGGATAGTCCGTTTGAAATCTTTAGTGGCGATGCGAAAACGCGAGTTCTTGGAACTTCTTTCAATGTGCGGGCGTACCCGCAGGAGGATGTCATTGAGGTAACGGTAGCGACCGGGACAGTTGAATTTTCTAAAAAAGAAGAGAGTGCAGAAAAAGTTATTTTGACCAAAGGGAATTCAGGGATTTTGAAAAAAGCGGAAGAAAAAGCGATGAAGGTGACCAAAGGATTTAGCAATGCTATAACCTGGAAAACTGAGCAGTATCAGTTTCAAAACTTCAATGATGTGTTGTTATCTATAGAGCGGTATTTTGAGGTGGACATTGAGGTAGAAAACAAAGCAATTTTGAATTGTAACTTTACAAATGCTGGGAAATTAAGTGAATTAAATTTAGACATTTTAAAAGAATTGATTGAATTTCAGACCAATAATTCGATTCAATTAGAACAACGTGGAGAGCGATATTTTTTGAAAGGCGAAGGGTGTCAGAAATAAAAGTTAATTCATGTTTCTTCCCTATCTTTTAAATCATAAAAATACAGAACACAAAATTTAAATTATATCCGACTGTTAATCATCATTAGCTGGTTATTTTTATCCAATATTGCTCTCGGACAATCTTCGTCGTTGGAGCGCAAAGTTTCCTTTTCCTATTATGAAATGAGGTTAGGCGATGCGTTGGCAGATTTAACTAATACCTACTCAATAAATTTTTCTTATAGTAGTGATTTTATTCCAATGGATGAACGAGTAACAGCAAGCGTGAAAAATAAGCCGCTGGGCAAAGCATTGGATAAGTTATTTTCAAAAACAACGGTGATTTATCGGCGAATTGGTAACCAAATAGCGCTTAGCGTTAATCCCGAAAAAGAAAAACCAAAATTAACTAAAAGCAATTCTAAAAAAGGAAAAGAAACATCGATTGTAGTAGATGTTTCAGAAAAAGATACGGTTGAAATTATTGAAACACCAGCTTCTGAACCGATTGATAGTTCAAAAATAATTACGGAAGATTCAACCTTACTTACGGAAGAATGGCCTGATATTGAAGACGCTGTACCGTATCAGACGGAAGAGATTTTAACACCAGAAGAGGTGCTGAGAAGATTACAAGTGAAAAACGATTTGGGATATGATAGAAAGGCGGCTCAGATTTCTATTCTTCCGAATATGGGGACAAATATGGAAAATAGCCAGGAAACAACCAATCACGTTTCATTGAATCTTTTATGGGGGCAAAACGGTGGTGTACAAGGTTTTGAGGCGGGAACATTTATCAATCAGGTGGAAAATAACGTAGAAGGAATGCAAATTGCAGGACTTGGAAATAACGTTGGAAATGATGTGACAGGAATGCAAATTGCGGGTTTGTACAATCACAATTCAGGTAAAACAACAGGTGTGCAAATGGCATCCTTATTTAATTTTTCGAATACAGGAGATGCAGGTCAATTTGCGGGGGTAGCGAATGTAGTAGAAAATGACTTTAAAGGTATGCAAGCCTCGGTTTTTTTCAACAAAGCTGGTAAACAATCTAATTCCGTACAGGCGTCGGGCTTAGTGAACGTGACAGAAGGAACTACAAAAATGCAAATTGGTGGCTTGATTAACAAGGCAAAAAATGTGACGGGCGGTCAAATTAGTGGGTTGATGAACATCGCAGAAAACGTCAAAGGATTTCAATTTGCCTTCATCAATGTGTCGGATACGGTAAGTGGTGTGCCCATTGGTTTGATTAATATAGTGAAGCAAGGTGGCTACAATCGATTTGAAATATCGGGCGGAGAAATGCTCCATTTTAATGCGCAATTGAAGCTGGGTTCGCCGAAATTTTATAACGTTTTTCACATCGGAACGCGCCTACCGGAAGTGGCTAAATATGTGTGGGGACTTGGCTATGGTGCAGGTGTTCGTATTAAAAAAACGGATAAACATTCTATGAATTACGAAGCAATGGCCATCCAAATAAACGAAAACGAGCCCTGGACTAATTATTTAAATATGATTGGTCGTCTTCGGTTTTTAGCATCGTGGAAGATGGGGAAATCAAGCAATGAATTCTTTCTTGGTCCAACAGTTAATGTCATGATCTCTCATTTGCGGCAACCAGATACGGGAGAAATCGGCTCGAATATTATGCCGTATTATTTTTTCAATTTTACGAACAGCAAACAGACTAATTTTAAAGGATGGGTAGGTTTAAATGCTGGTTTTAGGTTTTAAAAATTAATTAAAAATAATTTAATAGACTTATGAAAAATTTAATTTTGGTAGCAATTTGTACATTGCTAACAGGCTCAATCTTTGCCCAAAGAGACAATACGCTCTTTAATGGAAACCATCGGAATGGCTTTTTTGTCTCGCCAATTATCGAATACAGCGACTTAAAAGCAGAATTATCGACCTCCGTAGGTGGCGGTTTTGGGTTCATTACGGGCGACTTTTTCTTTGGATTGTATGGACTTGGGCTAACGGATTACGACGAAGTGTTTAACGATGATTTTGATAGATTGGACTTTGGACAAGGTGGGCTTTGGCTTGGATATGCCTTTCCTCAAACTAAGGCTGTTCACTTTTTTTCGAGCGCGAAGATTGGTTGGGGTGGTGCAAATTTTGAAGTAATTGATGATGACTTAGAATACGATGATAGTTTTTTAGTTGTTACGCCCGAACTTGGACTGGAATTCAATGTTTTTCGCTGGTTTAGAATCGCTGCGACGGGCGGTTATCGTTTTGTAAATGGACTGAATGATGTTCCCAATTTTTCAGAAAATGATTTAGAAACCTGGACGGGAACAATCACTTTTCGGATAGGTGGATTTGGGCGGGAACATGGGCGTAATTATCATCAAAATAATTGGTAGTAAAGTTTCAAGCGCATTGGAACTAATTTTTCTCGTTAATAGAAAAATAGATTCTAAAGACGGAGCCAAAGCCGTAATTTTTCTTAAAAAGTACGGCTTTGGTTCTGTCTAAAAAAGAATATTTCGGGATGCGTGCGGACAGAAGATTTTTTGATACAACCTCAATATGTTACTCTACGAAGAATTGGCTTTTATTTGATTTTTTGGAAAAACTTATCGCTTTCCTACATATTTCGCCGATACTGCCCCCCCACTTCATACAACGCATTCGTAATTTGCCCCAAAGAACAAACCTTCGCCGCTTCCATCAATTCCGCAAAAAGATTCTCATTATTAATCGCTTTAACCTGCAAGTTTTTCAACTGAATTGCGCCTTTTTCCACATTCGCTTTTTGCAAATTCTGCAACGTTTCAATCTGTTCTTCTTTCTCCGAATCTGTCGAACGAATCACTTCATCGGGCAAAACCGTCGGCGACCCTTCGCTTGATAAAAACGTATTCACCCCAATAATTGGCAATTCGCCTGTGTGCTTCATTGTCTCATAATAGAGACTTTCTTCCTGAATTTTTCCGCGCTGATACATCGTTTCCATCGCGCCCAATACGCCGCCGCGTTCGGTGATGCGTTCAAATTCCATCAAAACAGCTTCCTCCACCAAGTCGGTCAATTCATCAATAATGAACGCGCCTTGTAGCGGATTTTCGTTTTTCGACAAGCCCAATTCATGATTGATAATCATCTGAATGGCTACGGCACGGCGCACACTTTCCTCGGTCGGGGTAGTGATGGCTTCGTCGTAAGCGTTGGTGTGGAGGGAGTTACAATTGTCGTAAATCGCGTACAAAGCTTGCAACGTTGTGCGAATATCATTGAAGGCAATTTCCTGTGCGTGTAGCGATCGTCCGGATGTTTGGATATGGTATTTTAATTTTTGACTACGGTCGTTGGCTTGGTATTTTTCTTTCATGGCTTTTGCCCAGATTCGGCGCGCCACTCGTCCAATCACCGCATATTCTGGGTCAACACCATTGGAAAAGAAGAATGATAAATTGGGTGCAAAATCATTAATATCCATGCCGCGACTCAGATAATATTCCACGAAAGTGAAACCATTCGCTAAAGTAAACGCCAATTGAGAAATCGGATTCGCACCCGCTTCCGCAATGTGATAGCCCGAAATGGAAACGGAATAAAAGTTGCGCACCGCATTTTCAATAAAAAATTGCTGCACGTCACCCATTAATTTCAAGGAAAACTCTGTACTAAAAATACAAGTGTTCTGTGCCTGATCTTCTTTTAAAATATCCGCCTGAACCGTTCCTCGCACGGAAGATAAAGCCTTTGCGCGAAGCTGATTGTAAATGTCTGCTTCCAAAACCTGGTCGCCCGTCAAACCTAAAAGCATCAGACCTAAACCATTATTTCCTTCTGGTAAATCACCGCGATAGATTGGTCGCGCCATGCCTTTATCGTCATACACTTCCTTCAATTTAGCTTCTACCAAATGTTCCAGACCGTTTTCTTTAATATAAATTTCGCACTGTTGGTCAGCCGCTGCATTCATGAAAAAGGCACAAATCGTCGCTGCTGGTCCGTTAATAGTCATGGAAACAGAAGTCTTCGGGTCACATAAATCAAAACCCGAATACAACTTCTTCGCATCGTCCAGGCAACAAACGCTTACACCCGAATTTCCTACTTTTCCAAAAATGTCAGGGCGGTGGTCTGGGTCTTCTCCGTATAAAGTCACCGAATCAAACGCCGTTGACAATCGCGCTGCGGGCATTCCTTTTGATAAATAATGGAATCGGCGATTGGTTCGTTCAGGTCCACCTTCGCCAGCAAACATTCGTGTTGGGTCTTCGCCTTTTCGTTTGAAAGGAAAAACGCCTGCTGTATAAGGAAATTCACCTGGCACATTTTCTTGCAAAACCCATTTTAAAATTTCACCCCAATCGGCATATTTTGGTAAAACTACGCGAGGGATGCGCGAATGAGACAAAGAAGTCGTAAACGTCGGCACTCGGATTTCGCGATTTCTAACTTTATAAACAAATTCGTCAGCAGAATATTGATTCTTCTTCTCCTCCCAGGTATCTAAAATTCGCTTGCAACGCCCATCTAAATCCAACTCAATTTCTTCATACGTTTTTTGTAGGACTTTATAAGTTTCGCTTTTTTCGCCGAGAATATCCATTGATTGTTTCAAACCAAATAAATTTCGCGCAATCGTTACCTGCTTATCAACCCAACGGTCATATTGTCGATTATTCTCTGCAATTTCCGCTAAATAACGTGTTCGCTTTGGAGGAATGATGTAGATTTTTTCACTCATCCCTTTTGAAATTTCAAAAGTTGACTTTAAGTCTGCACCTGTTTTTTCTGCAATCAAATCCACCAGATTACGGTAAAGTTGATTCATCCCCGGGTCATTAAATTGAGAGGCAATCGTTCCAAAAATCGGCAATTCATCCATTGGCGTTTGCCACAATTGATGGTTGCGCATGTACTGTTTTTTGACGTCGCGTAAGCCATCCAGTGCACCTCGTTTGTCAAATTTATTAATGGCAATCATATCGGCAAAATCGAGCATGTCAATTTTTTCCAACTGCGACGCCGCGCCGTATTCTGGAGTCATCACATATAAAGAAACATCGCTGTGATCAACGATTTCGGTATCGGATTGACCAATGCCCGAAGTTTCTAAAATAATCAAATCGTACTGTGCTGCTTTTAGAATATTAACAGCAGATTGGACATGTTTTGATAAGGCTAAGTTGGACTGACGAGTCGCTAAGGAACGCATATATACACGGTCGCGATTGACCGAATTCATGCGAATGCGGTCGCCCAAAAGTGCGCCACCCGTTTTTCTTTTCGATGGATCAACGGATATAATTGCAATCGTTTTTTCTGGAAAATCTATTAAAAAACGGCGGATTAATTCATCGACTAAACTTGATTTTCCAGCACCACCTGTTCCCGTAATTCCTAAGACTGGAATTGTTTTTCCTTTAATTTCTTTTTCTAAATCGGCTAACCATTTTTTATTTTCTTCTGGAAAATTTTCTACAGCAGAAATCATTTTGGCAATCGAAGTCGCGTCTTTTTCTTTGAAATGCTTGAGTTCACCATTCAAATTTTCACCAGTTGGAAAATCACACTGTTCCAGCATATTGTTAATCATGCCTTGTAAACCCATTTTTCGACCATCATCAGGAGAATACAAACGCGCAATTCCGTACTTATGCAGTTCTTCAATTTCTGATGGTAAAATAGTTCCGCCGCCACCACCAAAAATTTTGATATGTCCCGCCCCTCTTTCCTTCAACAAGTCGTACATATATTTAAAAAATTCGTTATGCCCGCCCTGGTAAGAAGTCATCGCAATACCTTGCACATCTTCTTGAATGGCCGTATTGACAATCTCTTGTACCGACCGATTATGACCAAGATGGATGATTTCTGCACCCGTACTTTGCATAATGCGGCGCATGATATTGATAGCAGCGTCGTGTCCGTCAAAGAGGGAAGCTGCAGTAACGAGGCGGATTTTATTTTTTGGTTTATACGGTGCAACTGGTGCAGTCATGGTAGGAATATTTTGTTGCTGGAAGTCGTGAGTTTTTAAAAATTTCAGAATACAAAAGTTTCTAAAACTTTTGTATTTTTTCAAAAACGCTTACCAGCAATTGGCTTATTTTAAAATATAATTTGGTTCGTTATTCTTAAAAACAAAAATTGTCCCTTTTGTTTCATTTTCAATGGTCAAATTTACGAATAATTTGGTTTAGATTTATTTCTCACAAAAAGGGCACACACAATTTGTGTTGTTGAATGTTATTTTTAATTATAACATCGTTTTTTATATGGTATTTTTTCATTGAAATTTACTGGAAAGATAAAACTTTATTGCTACTTTTGAAATGGACTATACATTTTTAACGGCAAAAAGAATGTTTTGACATAACGTAATTTTAAATAATTGCGCTATGCCGAACATTCTAAACACAAAAAACTACCCCTATGAGAAAACGCTGGAAACTGATTCCTACCGACGAGGCTACCGTTCAAAACTTACAAGAACATCTAAAAATTCATCCTATTTTTTGTCAGCTTTTAGTACAACGAAATATTACCACTTACGATGCTGCTAAAACATTTTTTCGCCCTGTTTTATCCAATCTTCACGACCCGTTTTTGATGCAGGATATGGAGGCTGCCGTTGACCGATTAGAGGAAGCTATTCGTAATAAAGAACGCATACTTTTATATGGAGATTATGATGTCGATGGAACAACTTCGGTAGCGATGATGTGCGATTTTTTGTCGCAAGTTCACGACCGTTTAGACTATTATATTCCAGACCGATATAAGGAAGGTTATGGAGTTTCGATGGAAGGTGTGGATTATGCCAAACAAAATGGAATTACGCTAATTATTGCGATGGATTGTGGTATTAAAGCAAACGAAAAAGTGACGAAAGCCAGGGAAGCTGGAATTGATTTTATTATTTGCGATCATCATTTGCCAGAGGGGAAGTTACCAGAAGCCGTTGCGGTTTTAGATCCAAAAAGACCAGATTGTAACTATCCCTACAAAGAACTTTCGGGCGCAGGCGTTACTTTTAAATTGGTACAGGCTTTTTGCCAAAAATATGATTTGGATGCTGCTTATTGGCAGCGATTGTTAGAATTTTTGGTGATTAGTATTGCCGCTGATATCGTGCCGATTACGGGTGAAAATCGAATCCTGGCGCACTACGGTTTGAAGAAGCTAAATAGCACGGAACGTCCAGGGTTAAAAGCTTTGATTCATGAAAGTCGGCGAAATCATGGCTTAGTGATTAGCGATATTGTGTTTGGACTTGCGCCAATGATTAATGCAGCAGGGCGTTTAGGTGATGCCAAGCAAGCGGTTAGATTGTTGCTTTCGGAGAATAAATTTAGTGCTTACGAAAACGCATATTTTTTGAATCAAAAAAATAAATTGAGGAAGGAATATGACCAATTAATTGCAGAGGAAGCGAAGAAGATGTTTCGGGATTTTCCTGATTGGGAAAAACGGAAAAGCATCGTTTTGTATCAACCACATTGGCATAAGGGGATTGTTGGTATTGCGGCTTCGCGCTTGGTCGATAAATATCATCGGCCGACGATTATTTTGACGGAGAGTAATGGAAAAATTGTTGGGTCTGCACGTTCGGTCAAAGGCTTTAATGTGTATAAAGCCGTGAAGTATTGTAATGATTTATTGCTTAACTTTGGAGGTCATAACTTTGCTGCGGGATTGACTTTGGAGGAAGAAAACTTGGAAATCTTCAGAGAAAAATTTGAAGAATATGTCTCCCAAAATCTGGATGAAGAACTGTTGATTCCAGAAGTTCCTATCGCTGGTGAGTTGGATTTTGGAGGAATTAATGATAAATTTATGAAGATTTTGAAGCAGTTTGCGCCATTTGGTCCAGGGAATCGCAATCCAATTTTTGCGACTAAATACGTGAGTGATACGGGCTACTCAAAAATTTTGAAAGGGAATCATTTAAGGTTGTCTATGAAGCAAGGAGAATCTCCGACTATGAGTGGCATTGCATTTGGTCGCGGCGACGATTTGGATAGAGTACAAGACCATAAGCCGTTTCATATTTGCTATCGAGTGGAGGAAAATAATTGGCAAGATAGAACGTATTTGCAATTGAATGTAAATGATATTTGGTTTTAGGCAAAAAAAAATGCCGGTTGCAAACTATGTTGCAATCCGGCACAAACTATTCGCCAAAAAATCACCTAAATTCTTTTAAAACGACGCATTTGTCGTCTTTATATTTTGAAAGTGAAACCCTTTTTCTGAAGAATCTGGTCTCATCTTTTTTGTTATTTCAATGTGTATCTTTCTAAATACAATGCAAAGATAGGGGGCATTTAAGGTTAAATAAATGACGTGGGTCACGATTTTACTTGATTATTCTCAATGAAAAAGATGACGCACATCATCTTTTTTTTTGTGGAATCGGAGATTTTTCTTGTGGAATGGTAGGAAGCAGTTGGAAATGCCTGTAAAATGGGGACTTTCGGTTAAATTAGGAGTTATTTTTAAAGTAAGAGTTACTTTCAAAGTAACTCTTACTTTAAAAATAACTCCTAATTTAAAATATTTAAATGAGATAGGATTGGAATATAGATTAAACGAATTCGAACGAATTTCTAACAGGTTTGACGTGTTTATTTTTTCAATCGAAAAGACACTATATAATACTGCCAACCTAAAACAAGGACACATAACAATAATCCTAAAAATTCACGCGCAAATTCGATGTGCGGTGCTTCGGCTTGCATTTCATCAGCGATATTGGGCATGCCCATGTTTATCCAATTCACGAATTCCGGACCGATGTTGAATAATTCTATTCCGCAGACGGCTAATCCTAATAAAATTAGCACCTTTCGATAATTACCTACTGCTGCCATACCGCAAATTGCCGCGACCAAACTATATAATGCTACCCAAATCCAAGGGTCTGGGTCGTTGAATTGGACGACTGCAAAGATGGCGAATAGGACGCTGAGAATGATATTGGTTATTTTCATGATTGTTTATTTGAGGGGTCAGGTGTCAGGTGTCAGAGAAAGTAAGATACTCTAACGTCTGACTCCTAACTCCTGACACCTGAGACCTAACTCCTTATTTCAAAATTCGATTCGGTAATTGAGGATGGGTATGAGACCGAGTTGGTATTGGGTTTTGATTTCTCGGGAAAAAGTGTCGAAGTAATTATAGGCGACGTTTTGGTGGTTTGTGGCGTTTTGGATGTCAAGAGATAAGGTAGATGTTTTGTTTACTTTATTTATCTTTAAGTAACAATTTAAATCAACTCTAAAATATGGGGGCAATTGATTATCAAATTCAGAAGATACCCCCAATTGACCAGCATTGACTATGGCTAAACTTCGTTCTCTAAATCCACCTCTGAAAATACTACGAATATTAAAACCCCAAATTTTTATTTTATTCTTTTTCTCTCGTTTAAACTCTGTACCAAAAACATAATTAAAAGCAAATTCGTTACTATATCGACTTAACACATCTTTGTCATCGTTATTCCTATAAGTTGCCTGAAAAAGAGTAGCAGAGAACAAGTAGTATGATTTATTTAATAAATCTTTTTGCAATGACAATTCTAAACCTTTACTTTTTTGCTGTCCCTCGGAATTACGATAATTGATGAATGGAAGGGGATTTAAATTTGATAAATTGCCAGAAAAGTTTCTTCCATTTAAAACGTATTTAACGATAGGAATGTTATGGAATTCTTGATGAAAAAAAACAGCTTTGATTCTATATTTTTTAAGATAAAATAATTCGTATCCTAAATTATGTGATTCAATATAGCTATTTTTTACAATCCTTAAATTTGAACCGTCATCTTTAAAAGATATTGGAAGTATTCCTTCATTGACACTAAAAGCATAATTAAGTGAAGCTTTTTTATCAATTGGTAATTTTAATGAAAAACTGGGTCTGACGAGACTCAATTCTCCTGACTTTTCTCTAAAATCTAAAAAACTATTTATTTTTTTATATGATGTATGCAGCCCAGTATTTACAATCAACTTTCTAAACCAAATATCTTCAAATTTTAAATAGCCGCCGAATAAATTATCATTTCTTCCTTCTGTTCTTGACAAAATAGAACTTTCATTAAAAAAACAATTAGTAAATTTATCTTTTAAATATTGAATTCCTAAAGTGAGATTTCCTTTCTTTGAAACAACTACCTGCCATTCATGATTTAGCGATAATTTTACTCTTTTTATGCCATTTTCTTGAAATTCATTAAATTCTCCCGTTCGTCTCCTATCTTTCAATCCAGAATAAGCAACGATTGTTTTTACAAAAACATTACGAAATCCAATCTGATGCTTCACTCCCCCAATTCCAACCTTCGAATCAAATTCAATCTGATTTCTATCCTTGTCAACTTCCCATTCTTTCATCGGCAATCTCTTTTTAAAATTATCACTCTTCCCCCCAATGCCAAACACCATAAAATCCCCCGCCTTCTCCGTCGGAAAATTCAAATTAAAAGACACGTCCTCAAACCCAATCGACTCTCCATCAAAATCAACCCCAAAATTCGTCAACAAGCCTGTAAACGAATACCGATAATTGAACAAAAAGGACGCTTTACTTTTTTTAGAAAACGGTCCTTCCATGCCCAAATCAAAACCTAAAAGTCCCGCTTGTGCCGTAAATTCATGCTGCTGATTGTTGCCTTTTCGCAAGCGCATATCCATCACGCCGCCGAGCGCATTGCTGTATTCTATGGGGAATGCGCCCGTGTATAAACGTGAGTTGTCGAGCATTTGCGCACTCAAAATATTCACGCCGCCCGCTGCTACGGAAGGTTGGTCACTAATCGTACCTGCATTCGATAAATGATTGGGATTGACAATTTCAACACCTTCGAGTCGCCACTGTAACAGGCTCGGCGGGAGCCCTCGAATAGACAATCCATTGGCTTGGTCATTTGTCCCCGTCACGCCAGGATAGAGCATCGCCAAACGGGCAGGGTCGAAAAAAGTAGCAGGAAAACGTTTCACTTCTTCGATAGTGATGAGATGATTGCTAAGTGGATTAATATCGTAATCTCGACTATTGGCTTTGACGGTAATTTCTTGCAAATCGGAGATACTTTCTTCTAAATAAATGTCCATCACCTGCTCTTTTCCGGCTTCTATCAAAACCTCAGATAGGACTAAAGTATTGTATCCCAAAAAATTGACTTCTACTTCAAATCGACCAATCGCAACATCTGTTATTTTAAAATTTCCTGAAGCATCTGTCACATCACCATTTGAAAATTGATTATTAAAAATATGAACTGTTGCTCCTACTATGGGCTGTTCATTTTTGCTATCTTTAATTATTCCTCTAAAAACAGAATTGATATTTTGACTGAAACCATTCATTAGGACTCCAAAAAGAAGAATGATTGTGTAAGCGATTTTTTTCATAAAAATAGAGTTTTAAAAAACGAATAATGCCAAAAGTGCAATTACCGTAAGTCCGATAGATGATATTATTCCATAAATTATTGACAGTCCCAATAATTTAAAAATGGTTTTTGCCCAACTTTCCTGATAGATATATTTTAAGGAAAATAAAAAGTACGCGAAAAGTATTATTCCAAAAATATTAGTGAAATAATGAATAATGCTAAGAGGTAAGAAACCCAATAATGTATTGAGCGTAAAAATAAAAAAGCCAATAGAATGCAAGTGAATCGAAAATATCAAGTGCTCTACATAAAATCGTTTTTGTTTTCGATAAAAAAGCATCAGCAACAAACCAAAAATTGGCATAAATAAGAACATCCCAAACGACAAAAATTGCTGAAAGGTTTCTGATAATCCATTGATTTGCCCATTTACTGCCTTTGAACCCTGGCGGACAATCACTCGATTAAAAAAAGTAGGTTCAACATCATGAGTAATTAAAAATGAATCCAACGCTTCCCGTTTATATTGACTCAACTCTAACATTTCCAACTTTGTCATCCTGATTTTTTTGTTGAAAAGGTTGATGTTTGTAGAGTCGGAAGGATTATCTGTGAATTCTTTTTTTATCTCAATTAATTGCTCATTAGATAGCTTCATTGCGACAGACTGCGCCAGAAAAAAAAGCACACTCGCCAGCAAATATATCCGAATTGGTGGCAAATAATACTTGCGTTTTCCAGCATTGTACTCTCTTGTCAATTTGCCGGGACTAAAAAATAAAGCTTTAATCGTATGAAAGAATCGCGAATCTACATTAAAAATATTGCCCATCAACTCTGTCCACAAATGACTGGCAGGGCGAATAATTTCATGGTTTTCTTGCCCACAAGTAGGACAGAAGTTTTCCGCATTTGGTAGCGGTGTTTGGCAGTTAGGACATTGTAGTAGTTTTACTCGATGTTTTGGCATAACTTGATTTTTATTCAACATGGACTATCCTCCCAGTAGCTGATGATTCTGCGAATGCATTACCGACGATTGAGAAAACAGTCGATA
>CAYUNA010000050.1:0-13457 GCA_964445895.1 uncultured Saprospiraceae bacterium
ATATGCTTATTCGAATGACTTAATTGCTGAGAAAAGTAGCGATTGGGTCCTTCAATAAGCAATCATAAGAGCATGTTTAAAGTTCTACCGAACTGATAATCAATAGTTTATGGTTCTGACAATAAATTAGCAAAGGAATATATCGAGATACATGACTGCGCTAATTTGAAGTCAGGTTCATAAAATATTGGTTATCAGGAGAGTAAAATTTAAACATGCTCTAAATTTTGCTGTCAGGAGGAAGAAATTTTCATTGGAAAAAAAGGAAGAGTCTATCGAGAATTTCAGCTTTGGAATGGATCTAATGCAAATAGAAAATGGCTAAATACAAATATTGCTTGTGACCGTAGTCACAAGCAACCGATAATTGTATTTAACCGATGTTACCCCCTTCAACGGAGAAGGTAGGTGCGTTTTAAAAAAAAGATTATTCTTGTTTTTTGGAAATTAATAATTCTCGTAATAACAACTCAATAAATTAAATGCAGATAAAAATTAACTAACGAGTTAGTTTCTGTTGTTTTTACAAATAAAAACTCCTTCGTTATAATGAAATAAAACTCTATTTGTGGAAATTAAATTAATAGGGCAGGTACATTGTAGAGACAACTACATTGTATAGAAGATTATTTTTGTCAACTTATAAATTATTTAGCCCATTGCATAGAAGCAATAGCAAATGTATTTTAATGTTTAGATGACTTTACTTTCTTTCTAAATTTACCTAATTCTTTTAATTTAAATCCTTTTGAAATTAACAACTCTAAAAAAACTCAATAAAATTATTATTACATTTAATTCTAAGGCAAAGATAGACAGAAAAGGGTGTCGAAATTTATGACAAAAAAAAAGAAAAGTCGGGAGTTTTAGGTATATTTGTGAACTGTTTTTTGTGATAAATGTTTGATTATCAAAGTTTTAAGTTAAGACAAAAAAAATAAAAGTCGAAAATTGGTTAAAAGTAAACTCATACAAACGCTAAAAAAGATGGATAAAAATGAATTTTTTCAGTTAGAAAAGTTCGTTCATTCCTCCTTTTTCAATACAAATGAGCTGATTACAACCTTCTTTGATTATTTCAAAAATGAATATCCTGATTTTAATTCTCCTAAATTAGCAAAAGAGAAAATTTATGCTCACTTGTTTCCTCAGCAATCTTATGATGCTCGAAAAATGATTTATTTAATGGCGGATACTTACAAATTAATTGTAGAATTTATCGGACAAATGGAGTATCAGACCAATCTTATTGCGCAAAAAAAATTGAAGGCAAATGGATTGAAAAAAAAGGGAATGCTCAAAGAAATGCATAAAGAATTGGATGCCATTGAGAGAACGATATTTGATAATCCCGTAAAAGACTTGAATTACTTTAGCGATTTATATGATATAGAGTCAAAAAGATATACTAGCGGCTTGCCCGTTCCTCATGCTACTTCTAAAAAGAATTTAGAGGCCGTAATGGATTATCTGGATAAGTTTTATGCTTTAGGGAAACTACAATTCGGAACAGAAATCATTTCTCGACAAGGCATTTTGAATGAGGATTATGGAGATATTTTATTTTTTGAAAAAGTCAAGAAGATTGTGGCGACTGGTTTTAGTCAGGAGAATCCACAAATTGATTTATTTTACAATATTATCCAGTTATTGGAAACTAATGACGAGCAATACTATTGGGAGTTGAAAAGATTGTTTTTTGAAAAGCAAGAGTCATTAGACAATGAAACTAAGAGAGATATTTTATCATATTTAGTTAATTACACTGTAAAGAATAATAAGTCAGAGCGAAGTTATTTTATCCAAGAAAGCTATGAATTGACCAAGTTTGGATTTGAGAATCAAATATATGGGGAGTTTATTAAAAACACTGGACACGTTTTTCATACATTAGTGATTAATGGATCGCATTTAGGTGAATTTGAGTGGTTGGATAATTTTATGGCTACGGTAGGAAATATGCCAGGACAAGGTTATTCTGATGATATAATTATTTTTGCAAAAGCAAATATACTATATCATAAGAAGGATTTTATGGAAGCAAGGTTACTTTTGTTAAATTATACTTTTAAACGAGAGCCAGATAAGGTAAGGGCAAAGTCTATGCTGATAAAAATATTATACGAAGAGTACTTAAACGATGATTCTTTATATCCGTTGTTTTTATCAACATTACAGGCGTTTCGTAGATTCTTAATAAGAAATAAGAAACTACCTCATAAAAAGGTAGTTCCTTATCTCAACTTTCTTAAGTATATAAAAGAATTATCAAGATACCGATTTAATCGCCGTTTTAATGAACGTATAAAAGGGCGAATTATTGAAAAAATACTATTACAAGAGGTTGCAAGCAGTAATTGGATTCTCAATAAAATTGATAATCTTACAGTCTAGTTTATATCCCAATCCTCAATAATTATTCCTCCCTTCACCTTTTTCGCGTCATCTTTTGTAATTACCAATGCTTTCAAATCATTCAATTTAGTATTGGTTGTGTTCGTATTAGTCGTAATTATCTTTTTCATTGTTATTGTTTTTTAAAAAATTTTGATTTTAATTAATTTAATGTGGTCAGTTGATAGTAACGAGTAAGCATAGAACTGACCTTGAAACCAATGGTTTCAACAATGCAAACCCGTGAAAATTTGAGAGTACTTAGCGTTTCTCTTATGTCTAAGAAGCTTCTATTTTTGGTGTTTTTGGAAGCTAAAAAGCAATCTGGCAACGACGTTTATTTAAAAAGGTAAGAGTCGTCGCCAGATGCTCAAAATATTGAGTTGTTAATTTTTATATCGAGTTTTAAGTAAATTTAAAAGTTTACATAATGTCTCTGTCCCCTTATGTATCGAGATGGTTTAGATGTGACATTGAGTTGTGATTTTTTTTTGAAATAATGTGATTTTATTTTTAAGTGGTTGATTATGAGTGTATTGTGACGGTATTTTTTTTGAAATAAATTTTCTTTTTTTGAAGATTAATTTCAAGACAAAAGAAATTGCATAAAGAATTGGTTTGAATAAGTATACTGTGCAAAGAGCCTTTTTGTGTTTTTACAGGAATTTGACCCTCAAAGCACTTTCAATTTTCTCCTCTCTGACGGGGCGAAGAAACTTTTTCTGAATTCTTTATAATAGGAGAAGCAAAGAGAATTGAATATCTTTGCGTTCGCGAAGGTTATCAAGAGGTGTTCATAAGTAGTAAGTCAACTTATCACTATTCATTACTACGTGGCACTTAATCTTGAAAATGTTTGTAAAAAATTCAAAAGCCGTCAGCTTTCTAAAAAAAAATACCCGCCGCAAGTCACAAATTAGCGGTTTCAATTCATAAGGTTGATGAGTGTTAATAAATTGAGTTACAATCCAGAAATAGAATTTTTACATTTTCTCCAACAATTGCGTGGGCAAGCGCAACCGGAATGGCAATGGTTAATGGATATGTTCCGTTCCAAAGTCAAACCATATTTGTTTAAAATTGATGGAAATCTGCCACCTGGTACGATTGCTTCTGTCGATGAATTTATTGAGGAAGTCTTCGCCAACAGCTTGTTTCGTTTTTACGAACAATTTGCGGAGGGTGAATTCAATTCATTGGCAGAGTTGCGTAGCTTGATGTTTCGGATTGCAGAATTTAAATTAAAAGAAGGCTACCATCGGGTAAGGCGCGATAAATTGCTGTACTTCACTGACGATGTGCGAACGAGTAATCTGAACGATAGACAAGATGATTTGTCTATCCGTGAGATACAAGAACGGGAAACCATTTTGGAACTTCGCGATCAAATCGAACAGCTGCCACCGACAGATAAGGAACTTTTGGTGCGCTTTGCTCAAGGTGAAGAGTTGGGCAGTATTGCCCTCAATCTTGGCTTGGAAGCTGCTGCTTGTCGCAAACGAAAACAACGTGCTTTAGAAAGGCTCAAAGTGTTGGTTATCAATGCTTTAAAATAATATATTGGTATGAGTAATGTATCTAACGAAACCATAGAACGATACCTGCGCAATGAACTCAGCGCGGGCGAACTATCTGATTTTACTTTCCAAATGGTGATGAACCCCGCACTTCGCAAGGAAGTAGAAGCTACGAGAATTCTTTTCAAAACGCTGCAAACAACCGCAGCTCCGAGCAGCACAACATCGGCTTCATCTTCGGGTGGGTATAAGCTAATCATTGTGACAATTGCTGGTATCTTACTCGCGATTGCTGCTTTTTTCTTCTTTAAAAATGGTGACTCGAAAGCACTGGACACGCCGCCGACCGAATTGATTTTGCCCGTTGATCCACCTGCTCATGTGCCAATTGCGGCAGCCTTTGAAAGCAATGAGTTTATCGAAAATGCGATAGGGCTTAGAGACGTGTCAAGAGGTGCGATAGTTTCTGACTTTAAAGTAGATGTCAAGGACAAAATGCTGCATTTTAGTGGCCGTTTTACTGATGAAAGCAAAGACGCTAAGTTAACTATTTGGAATAATCAAAAGGAAGATTTTGTTGAAGAACGCTTTGTTTTTGCTAAAAAAATGGAAGTATCAGAAGGTGGTAAAACTGATTTTAAAATTAAAAATATGCTGTCTCCTGGTGTTTATTATTTTGAAATAAGAATAGGGAATACACTTGAAAAAGTAGGGCGTTTTGATGTGAAATAATAGTCTGTAATAAGTTGAGGTACTTACTGCTGAAATTTCTAAATAATTGACAGTTATCGTGTTGTTGAAAAGGATGGCGTTTGAAAGATAAACAGGAGTCATCCCGAATTTTTAATTCAATGAAATGCGGTGCAAAATCATTCCATTTCAATCAATTTTTACGGTAGGCACCTCGGGGTTCTCAAAGGGGAAAAACTGGATTTTCTAAAAAATCCAGTTTTTCCCCTTTGAGAACTATCAAGTCATCCCTAATTTCAAGCTTCTATTGTAAAAAACCTAATTCACCGCTTCCCTCACAACCTCTACCCATTGCCCTGGCTGCCGCGCAAAAATTCCATCATCATACATTGCTGAACAAGACACCGTCGGCAAATAATATCGTCCTGGATAAGCCGCATTCAACTGCACTCGATACGTTTGTTTCTTATTTTTACGAATATCAAAATAGCTGTAAACGCGGTCATCCCGAAGGTCTTGATAGTCGGGAATCGACGAATCGCTGCTTGTATCTTCAAAGCCATCCATTCGCGAATTGGTGATTTCCCACCCAGACGGAAAGATTTGGGTCAACGCCATTTCTTCATAATCAATGTCGCGTGTGCCTGTATTGGTTACCGTCACCTCGGCGATAAAATCTGTACCTTGTGTAATGGTTGACGGGTCAAGTTTTTTGCCTTTTGTCGTCAAATAATTAACGGATATTGCCAGGTTTTCAGCCGCTGCCGTTTGGTCACCAATCAACGGTTGGCCCGATAAAATCAGCCGGGCATACAAGATTCCGCCAGACGTATTTTTAAGGGAAACCCGTTTATTATTCATTTCATCTACAGGCACCGCTATTTGCATTATCGGTGTTTTTGCACCAGCGTTGACTACCGCGTTGTTGCCAATTTTTATATCAAAAGTAAGGTCTCTACTAAGTTCTTCCTTCTTAGCAAACTGACTGATACCAAGCAATGCATACGCTGTTGTTTGTGTAGACATCCATCTATTTGAGCTCATGCTTTCCGCCAAACTTTTCACGACCAATGCTGCATTTGTCGTCTCGTCCAATAGCACTAAAGTCTCTAAAATCATGGCTTCATCCCGCACGTTTGAACCATAAGTACCGCTCAATTGTCTGTATTTGTCCACTTTGGTCGGCAAAGAATTGATGATATCTTTCGCGACTTTCGTTTTACCAACCAGTGCATAAGCCGCCGCCAATCTCCACTTCGCCTGTTTTGATAAATTGGGAATTTCGCGCATTCGATTCATTGCACCCAATTCGGCCTCGTCCGCTTTTGCTAAGGTATAAAGTCGATACGCTTGTTTCAAATCATTATAATAATAGCGTCGGGAATCATCATAAATATCATCATCCCATTCCCAACTTCGAGCACGTTTTTTCTGGAAAGTCACCCATCGGTCCAACATGCCAGAGGGCAAAGTATAGCCGTTTTCTTTGGCTTCCAGTAGAAAGTGCCCGGCATAGACTGTTCCCCAGGTATCAGGATTGGCATGCCCTGGCCAGTATGCAAAACCGCCTTCTGCCGTTTGAAATCGTTTCAATTTTTCTAAAGCGGCTTTGATATTTTTCGGAACTTCTTTGCGCTGTTCGTCGCTCATTTCTAATAAATTGCGGACAAAAAGCTGTGGAAAAGCTGCGGATGTTGTCTGTTCAATACAGCCGTGTGGATAACGAATCAGGTAATCCAATCGTTTGCCGAGGTCAATCGGCGGAATATTCGAAACTTCCAAAACACCCTTATTTGTTCCTGTAATGCCAACCGCATCAAAGGATTCTTCCCAGGTTTGCCCTGCTTCTACGACGGCTTGTTTTAAATCAGTAACAAATGGATTTGGGTTTCTAATTTGAATTTCGATATTTTGTGTTGTCGTTTCTCCACCACCTTTTGCAGTTATTTTAAAATTGGCAATACCGACGCGTTCCCCTATTTTTAAATCAAAATAAACCATCTCCTCACTCGGCTGACTGAAAGTTAAACTTTGCGATTGTCCACCAACAAAATTTACTAAACCGCTACTTTCGGCAACAGATACCTCCACATTTTTTACTTTTTTATCCATGGCAAAAACAGAAACAGGCAAGCGCAGGGTTTCCGTCGGACCCAATACCCGCGGTAAAGTTGCCAATACCATTAGCGGTTTTTTCACTGCTGTCGTTTTCTCTGTAGCACCATACGCTGCTTTAGCATTAGAAGCCACTACCATCGTCCGTACCGAACCGACGTAATTGGGAACAGTAATTTCATGCTTCGCCGATTTTCCTGCATTTAAGTAAAATGGACCTAAATGTTTGACAACTGGCTTGAAACGATTTGCGCTTTTTCCACCTTCTTTCGCGTCGTTTGTGCCATCACCCCCAATACTCAGAATGCGTTCTAACTCACCGCCATACGCTCCCAAAACATGGTCATAAACATCCCAGGTTTTCACACCCAGAGCTTCTCTTGCATAAAAAGCAGTATGCGGATTTGGTGTTTTAAAGTTAGTCAAATCCAATAAGCCGTCGTCCACCATCGCGATTGTGTAGGCCATCGGCTTACTGTTTTCTTCACTGATTTCTACGGTAAAGGTTTGCTCTGGCGCGAGCTCGTCAGGCATTTTTAACGTTGGTTTTAAAATAGTTTTTGGATCTTCCACTAGTAAAGGCACCACGCCATACATTCGAATCGGCAAGTCATTTTCTATTTGTCCATGAGGCTGCACTAACGCAACGTGTGCGTATATTGTCGGTGCCATGTTTTCTGTTGCACGGAAAGAAAAAGTATTATCACCCTTCTTGGCTTCCGCCCAAAACGAATCCAAAACTTTAGCCCCATTTTCTAAAGTCACCAATACTCGACTGGATTCAGAAGCAGGAACATTCAGTTTAATTTCTTCACCCACCATGTATTTCTCTTTATCTGCCGCAAAAGTCATCATTGCTGCTTCCTGTCGGTTGATTTTTTCGTCGCTACCATACCAGGGATTGCCCGCGTAGAAAAAATCACCCGTACAGTGTCCATTATCTGCGTCACATACGCGTACCAAGTAGCGTCCCCATTCTTCAGGGGTGTAGTTCCATGTCGCTTCACCTTTAGAATTGGTTGTTACCGTCACAGTTTCTGTAGCATTGAAGTGATTACTGGTATTGAAACTATTCAGATTATCACGACCTCTATCCCACCACCAGCGCCATTCTAAACGATATAAACCAATGTCTAAGTTTTTGTTTTTCAGTGGATTACCGTTTTCGTCGAGCAACACAAAATTTATTGTACCTTCTTTGTTGACTTCGATTCGCTTTTGTTTATACTTGTTTTTCGGCAAACGAATGCCTGCATAACTGGGAAATGGCGAGTAAGGAATCGTTACATTATTCGTACTAAAATCACCTCCTTTTTCAAATGCTCGCGTCTTGATTTTAGCAACCAATTTGCCAGGAATATTATTGCTATTGCTTAGAGAATTGATTTGAAAATCTGCTTTTCCTTTTGCATTGACTTCGCCATCAAAAATGGTGTTGGGACTTGAAGAAAAGTTACGCGTTGGGTCATCAAACAGGTAGTTATTGTAATCGTCAAATTTTGTTTTTGTTGTCAAAACTTGCATTTCTACCTTCGTTTCCAAACTTTGAGCAGGCGCACCATGCAGCCAATTCACTTGCAAATCGACATTTAAGGGCAGGTCTGCGGCTTTCAATTCTTCTTTTCCAAAATCCAGCTTTACCTTTAAGCGGTTGGGTTTGATGGTCTCAATTTTTAAAACTTTATCGAAAGTTGCGCCGCCTGCTTTAACTTTTGCAATCCAGTTTCCAGTCGGAGCGTCCGTTGCAGTAGCTGCGTATAATGCATAGACATTTTCGGTGCGTTTGACGATGGTTTCTTTCTTTTGCAATTGTCCACGCGAGTCATAGAGTTCAAAAGTAATCGGATGATTTTCAGGAAGTTGGGTGTTTTTATCTTCTAAGACAAAGTTTAGATACAAGGAATCTCCCGGTCGCCACACGCCCCGTTCGCCATAGATAAATCCTTTCATTCCTTTTTGAGCGACTGCGCCCGATACATCATAACGACTCAATGATAAGGAGTTGCCATCTGCCAATTTTAGATAGCCATTTTGTCCACGAGCTTTGGCAACAATAGCAAAGGGTTTGCGGTCAAGTGATACTTCTGCGATACCTGCGCCGTCTGTGACTGTAGTGCGCAAGAGTTGCTGTTGATAATCATAAAATTCCAGCACAGCTTCTGGGATTGGTTTTGCTGTCAGGAGGTCAGTTACGGCTACAAAGTAGGACTTGTTTTTACCACCTTTTGCGATGATTCCGAGGTTGGAAGCAATGACGTTGGAGGCAACAAAATTTTCATAATTGTAATATGCTGGCTTGCACGGATTTTTGCGGTGATTCCAGCGGAAGCCGTTGTAGCGCCCATTAATTCCATAATAGCTATTCCAGATACTTTCTATTTCTCCATCATCATCAAGTCGAGCAGCTGTTTGTACAACTTGCACATTATCAGTGTCTTCCGCATTGTCATCATCGCAAGCAAACGTTGAATATTCTGGACGAAAACCTAATCTAATTTGATAAATAGCGTCTGCATCGGCTTCAAACAATTTGCTCAAATCGAGCGCATATCGTTCCCAGCCAAAAGTACTTGCGTCTGGATTTAAATTTTCCAGCGGTATTTTTTTCTGTAAAACGACGCGACCGACGCGGTGTAAATTGTTTTGCCCTGACAATTCATTCGTTTGTAAAAATTGTAGGATATTGTTGTCATAAATTTTAAATACCTCAACCTCAACTGCCGTCAAACTCACTGCCTCAAACGGAAAAATCAATCCATCAGAATTGGGCATAATTACGCCTTGTCGTACCAAACGTACCTGTGGTTTCATTTCCTCAAAAAAGACCTCCCACACGCTCGATTTCTGCATTTTTGCTCTTTCTGAATTCAAAAGACCTGGACTTACTTCGACTTTTTGCACATTAGACAAATGATTGCGAGGATAGATATTTAGCAGATTGCCATTAATGACAAACTTAGGATTCGATTTTTGACCTTTGATGCGCACAAAGCCCCGCATATCCTGATTGACCAACAGCGGATCAGAGAATTGTAGCTGTAAATACGGATTTTCCGATTCGCGCCGCACCGTTGCATTGATGACCTTGAAGTCGCCAATCGCAGGGATTTCAACTTTCTTTTCACCTTTTTTATCGACATCCAGCGGCGAACCATTCCATATCAATTTAACTTGAGAAGTTTTGTCCTGTCGTGCAATATTTTTGACCACAAAAGCATGTTGTCGCAGATTTTCTTCATGTGTCCATTCTAATTCCAGCTCTTTTCCACCTTGATAAGCCTGCAATGCTTTTTCAACCTCTTCCCCTTTTGCAATGTCATAAGTGCTGACATTTCCGCGCAATTCTTGTACCCGTAAATTAGTGCTACTCGTGGCTTGCAGCCCATAAATATTGACGTTTAGCCCTTGTTGTCGTGTTTGAAAATCAAATTGAAAACGCTTTACATCCTCTGGTAAATTGTCGAAAAGTGACGTTAATTGTACTGTAGCAACATAATTTACGCCCGATTTCAAATGATTTTCAGGCGTAATTAATAAAGTATGGTCATCCTCCCAAATTTGCTTGCCTTTAATCGACGGCGAAAAACTCACAATGCCTTTTTCAGCCTCTGTACCAATCTCGCTATCCTCTACAATTGGGCTCGAAAACCGTACCCTAACCGATGAGTTTTTGGAAATCACGCCACTGGTAAACGCGTATACATAATTTTCAATACTGGCAGGTAGTGGGTCGGCATATTCGACTTCTCTATCGCAAGAAGTGAGCGAAAATAAGCTGACGATTGAGAAACAAAGGAGTAAGGTTGTTGTCTGAAAAGTGGTTTTCATCATGGTGATTTTCATTTTGAAATAGACTTTATGAATGGCGTTTGAAGAAGGAAGAATAGCAAGTTTGTTCCCGTGAAAATGTTATTCATGAAGCCTAATGATTAAAAGATGGTTTGGTAGAGGATTTGATTTTTTTCCAAATTTATGGAAATTTTTATCAATTTCAATCTCTGCGGCAAAAATGTGATAAAATCAAGGTTTTTTCAAGAGAGAATGATTATTCGTAATTTGAGAGCGAGTATTTGTAAAGATTTTACCAGATTAATTACTGCGAGGTACTTTTCTACACCGCGACATATCGCAAAACTCCAGGCGGACACTGAAAACACAGTAATTTGATTAATAGCTTATTGAATATCGTAAAAAAAGCGAAATTTCGCTAAAAACTTATTTGAGAATATTCGCTACAATCTGAAAATTAGTTATTATTGCCCAAGATTGTAACGAGAGGTTCTAAACAAAACAGATTTTGCACGAAAATTAAGCATTAATTTTTTTGTGTTTTTTACTTAAAACAATAGATATTAAACTGATTTCCAGAGTGTTAAGTTTTGCAGCAGTATGATATTTAGCAAGTTTAGATCTACTAAAATAACGGAGAACACAAAACGTATCTAACCTATTTTTTATCGTTCAATTATTTCGATTTTTATTAAAAATGCTAGATTAGGAACGCGAAACTAATAACCTCAAAGCAAGCAAATTAGAGCCAACATTATAAAAAAAACAAGGATGAACGGTAACATTTACAGTGTAATTACGGGAACTGGGAATTATATTCCAACTCAACGCATTCCGAACGAAAATTTCGTCAATGCTGAGTTTTTTGAAAAAGACGGTACGCCCATCACAAAGGACGGCAAAGAAACAGTCGATAAATTTCAAAAGATAACAACCATCACCGAACGTCGCTATGTGACGGATGATTTGGTGGCATCCGACATCGCCTATCGGGCGGCAGAAGAGGCGATTGAGTGCGCGGGTATCGATAGAGAGGAGTTGGATTATATTATTGTGGCACATAATTTTGGGGATGTAAAAAGTGACAATCGACGGACAGATATGGTGCCGAGTTTGGCGGCACGGGTTAAGTTTAAACTAAAAATTGAAAACCCGAATACTATTGCTTATGATGTGATTTTTGGCTGTCCGGGCTGGCTGCAAGGCATGATTCAGGCAGATTATTATATCAAAACAGGCGATGCCAAAAAAGTGATGGTCATTGGTGCGGAAACTCTATCGCGGGTGTCTGACCCGCATGACCGCGACCGCATGATATACTCAGATGGGGCAGGGGCGACGATATTGGAAGCACGTGAAAGTGAGACGCCTGTTGGGATTTTGGCCCACAAAACTCGGTCAGATACATTTGTATATGCAGAAATGTTGTTCATGGGTAAATCTTACAAACCGGATACCGAAACGCCCGATGATTTATTTTTGAAGATGAACGGACGTAAGCTTTATCAATATGCTTTACAAACCGTACCACAAGCCATCAAAGCCTGTTTGGAAAAAAGTGGGACTTGCCTGTCTGAAATTAAGTATGTACTCATTCATCAAGCCAATGGAAAAATGGACGATGCCATTCTCAGTCGCTTATTTAAGTTATACGATTTGCCACCGAATATAGAGCAAATTATGCCGATGACGATTGACTGGTTGGGTAACTCTTCAGTGGCTACGATTCCAACTTTACTCGATTTATTGCGAAAAGATAAGACGAAGTATGAGGATATAAAATCGGGTGATTTACTGGTTTTTGCTTCGGTTGGTGCAGGGATGAATATCAATGCGGCAGTGTATAAAGTGTCGTAAAATAAGTTTTTCTCTATTTTTAGAAAGGGATTTTAAGGGGCAGAAAGCGTTTACAAAAATGCTTTCTGTCCCTCAAAAAAACACTCGCATTACCACGTCGTACTTAATACGTTGTCAATTAATTATGTCTGAGTACTTATTTTACTGTTTTTAACAAATCCTACTTCGGCTTCACCATTTTTAAACTAAAAACCTGCGGCAACCTCACTTTTTCACTAAATTCTTCCTTCGGAAAATAGACGTACTTCCCATCTTCAACTTCTGTCATATTCGGCATACAATTATACGGTGACCAATCAAACTCTTGAAAATCAGTAACTTGTAAGCCTTGTTTGAGGAGTGCGCCCATTGTTTCTGATAAGGAATGAAACCAAAAATACTCGCCATGTTTTAAGTCTGCATTAGGGTCGGCATAAGTACCTTCTTCTACTTCATAATAAGCTTTTCGGTTGAAATAAGGATAGGCAATTCGTGATTTTCCCCAATCAAACATTTGGACAATTGGATGAAAATCAACGATGTAAAATGTGCCGCCAGGCTTGAGAAAATGATTGATAATTCGTGCCCATTCATTCAAATCAGGTAACCAAACTATCGTTCCATACGACGTAAAAATGGTGTCAAATTGACCTTCCAGATTTTTGTCCAATTCTAAAACATTGGACACGACAAATTTTGCATCCAACCCCAATTCTGTATTTAAAGCTTTAGCTGCTTGAATTCCAACGGGTGATAAATCCACTCCCGTTACTTTTGCACCCTTGCGCGCCCACGATAAGCTATCTAATCCAAAATGGCACTGTAAATGTAGCATGGATTTTCCAGAAACGTCACCCAAAGCATCTAATTCAAAAGCATTGAGTGATGTTTTTCCTTTTTTAAAATTCTCCACATCATACATATCGGATTGGAGATGAACGGGGACTTTTTCGTCCCATAATTCTTGATTGTTCTTAAAATAATCAGGCATAATGTTTTTTTTAGTTATTAGCAGTAGTTAGGTGTTAGGTGTCGGGTGTCAGGTGTCAGGTGTCAGAAATGCGGCACTTAGTACCTACTGTAGGTACACATCTCGACTTGGTTATTAATTTGATG
>CAYUNA010000051.1:0-13164 GCA_964445895.1 uncultured Saprospiraceae bacterium
TACACCGCCCTTAATTTATTTACAACAACTCAAATTTTCTCTAATCATATATAATAATTATGAAGCAAACTTTACTTTCTTTGATACTTTGCACATTCACGATTGGGCTTTTGGCTCAAATCCAAGTGACTAGCGACAACTTTCCAGTACTTGGTGATGTCTTGGTGACCAATATTGACAATACGCCAACGATTATGCCTGGTGAATCGGGTGCAGATAAGACGTGGGATTTCTCGACCCTCGATGGCGAACAAATGATTGAAACTACTTTTGCAGATGCAGCCGATGGTTCCGCAGCAGCAGACTTACCTAATGCTGATTTGTTTACCGATTTTGGTGGTGCAGAGACCTATTATCAGTCCACAGATACTGAATTTTTGATACTTGCAGGCAAAGGCACTGACCCGACGGGTTTTGGAGTGGAGGCTTTAGTTCAATTTACACCACCGATTATTGAACGTCGAGAAATGAGTTTTGGTGATGTCAATTCTTCAGAGTCAAATGCAAGTTTCGCTTTTGGTTCGGAAGTTATTCCGGACACATTGCTAGCGAATTTTCCGATTGTGCCTGATTCTATTCGCATTCGGATTAATCAAGACCGGACGGATGTAGTCGATGCGTATGGTACGCTGACCATTCCTGGTGGCACTTATGATGTATTGCGTGAAAAACGAACACAAACGCGAAGTACTCGGGTGGATATTCTATTGCCATTCATAGGTTGGTCGGATGTGACGGACGTAATTGCAGGTTTAGTTGGTGTAGATGCTGGCTTAGGTGAAATTTCAACTGTTAATTATTTGTTTTTTAGCAATACTGAAAAAGAGATCATTGCCGATATTAGTGCGGACGAAACGGGCGATATCGTTACTTCTGTTACTTACAAATGGTTTGATGTGATTGATAATGTTGGAAATGTTTTGATTGAAAAGCCAAATATCTCTGCTTACCCAAATCCTGCCTCAACGGAAGTTAGCATTGATTTTAAAAACTTAGAAACGGGTAACTATACCTTAAAAATTTTCAACATTCTGGGTCGTGCCGTTTGGCAAAATGATTTTTACATCAATGGCGAACAAACGGAGGTAGTGAATATACAGGATTTTCAAAATGGTACTTATTTATATAGTGTCCTTAGTAGCGATGGAAAAACATTGGCGACGAAGCGATTAATTATTACGAAATAAGACTTAATTTTTAGCACGTTTAACCGAAAAGAGAAGCGGATGGTAGAAAAATTCTATCATCCGCTTTTCTTTTTTAGCGTTTTGCTTGTTTTTCTATTACATTTGCAAAAGAGGTGTCAGGCGTGAGTGGGGCAGGAGTCAGAATAATCGAAAAATCCATTTCACCAATATCCCAATATACTAATTTACCAATACACTATAATTATGTCTAAAGTTCAAGAATTCAACGACTACCGTACGAAGATGAATGAGAAAATGTTTGCGCAAAATCACAAACAACTCAATCGTTTTTTTCGACTCGATACTGATACTTATAAAGCGGGCGCATTGGATGTCAAAACTAAAGAATTGATGGGATTAGTGGCGTCGATGGTGCTACGGTGTGATGATTGCATTGCCTATCATTTAGGCGCTTGTTTTGAAATCGGCGTGACCAAAGAGGAAATTTTTGATGTTTTTATGGTTGCGAATTTGGTAGGCGGTTCGATTGTGATTCCGCATACACGACGAGCATTGGAGTACTGGGAAGCTCTTAGCAATGAGCAATAAGCAACGTGCAGTGAATAATCTTAAAACGAGACAAACTTCTAACTGCACATTGTCTTGCCATTTTTAACTGTTAATTTTACATTTTTAATTCAAAAAAATGACATACGATAATTTTACAATAAAAGCGCAAGAAGCCATTCAAAAGGCGCAAAAGATAGCAGCTGGTTTAAGCCAACAGTCTGTTGATACGACGCATTTGATTAAGGGGATTTTAGAAACAGATGAAAGCGTTGCCACTTTTTTATTTGAAAAAGCAGGCGTAAGTGTCCCTATTTTAAAAAAGCAATTAGATGATATCGTACAGGCATATCCAAAAGTGAAAGGTAGCGAAAAACAGTTTTTGACCAATGATGCCAATCGAGCATTGGCGCGGGCGAAAAAGATGTTGAAGGAATTTGGCGATGACTATATTTCTATTGAATTAATCATGGTCGGCATCATTCAAGGAACAGAAAAAGGTGCGCGGATGCTCAAAGAATTGGGCGCGACAGATAAGTTATTCAAAGATGCCATAAAAGAACTACGGAAGGGCGAAAAAGTGACGGAACAAACAGCCGAAGCAGGTTATAATGCGCTATCAAAGTACGCCGTGAACCTCAACGAACATGCGGAAAGTGGTAAGCTTGACCCTATAGTTGGACGAGATGAAGAAATTCGGCGAGTACTACATATATTGTCGCGACGAAAGAAAAACAATCCATTGTTGATTGGCGAGGCGGGCGTTGGAAAAACGGCGATTGTGGAAGGTATTGCTTGGCGAATCGTCAAACAAGATGTGCCTGAAAGTATGCGTAGCCGAAAAATTTATACGTTGGATATTGCAGCGTTGATTGCTGGCGCAAAATACAAAGGGGAGTTTGAAGAACGCTTGAAAGCCGTCATCAAACAGGTGACCAAATCAAATGGTGAAATCATTCTTTTTGTGGACGAAATTCATACCTTAATTGGTGCAGGTGGCGGAAGTGGCGCGATGGATGCGGCTAATATTTTAAAACCAGCCTTGGCACGAGGAGAGTTACGAACAATCGGCGCGACGACCTTGGATGAGTATCAAAAATATTTTGAAAAGGATAAAGCATTGGTGCGGCGTTTTCAAACGGTATTGATAGAAGAACCTAGTGTTGCCGATTCGATTTCCATCTTGCGAGGCTTACAGGAACGGTACGAGGTTTATCATAAAATTGAAATTTTAGACGAGGCATTAATTGCAGCGGCAGAATTGTCGCATCGATATATTCCAGATCGTGCGTTGCCGGATAAGGCGATTGATTTGATTGACGAAGCAGCTGCAAAATTACGATTGGAATTGGACAGTGTACCCGAAGAAATTGACGAGTGGGATAGAAAGGTTCGACAGTTAGAAATTGAGCGAGAGGCCATTAAGCGCGAGAAAAACGGGAAGAAATTAAAAATTATCACGGGGCAAATCGCTAACGCACGCGAAAAGCGAGATTCAATTCGGGCGACTTGGAAAGGCGAAAAAGAAATCATCGACACGGCGCAAAATATCAAAAAGCGCATCGAAGAATTGGAACAAGCGGCAGACAAAGCAGAACGAAGTAGCAATTACGAGGAAGTAGCAAAAATCCGTTATGGCGAGTTGCAAAAGCAGCAAGCGATGTTGAAAGCAGCGGAGGAAAAACTGCACAATTTGCCCGAAGAAAACCGTTTTACAAATGAAGAAGTGACGGCAAACGACATTGCTGAAATCATTAGTAAGTGGACGGGCATTCCAGTGACCAAAATGCTACAAAGCGAAAAAGACAAGCTCCTCAATATGGAGGACGAACTCGGAAAACGCTTGATTGGGCAGCACGAAGCCGTGCGGGCGGTATCGGATGCTGTGCGTCGAAGTCGTGCGGGTTTGCAAGATATGGGGCGACCGATTGGGTCGTTTATTTTTGTAGGACCGACGGGTGTGGGTAAGACAGAATTAGCGAAAGCATTGGCGGAAATTTTATTTGACGATGACAAAGCCATCACTCGAATTGACATGAGTGAATATCAGGAACGACATACCGTATCGCGCCTGGTCGGTGCGCCTCCAGGTTATGTGGGCTACGATGAAGGCGGTCAATTGACGGAAGCGGTGCGCCGCAAACCGTACTCGATTGTGCTGTTGGATGAGATTGAAAAAGGGCATCCAGATGTGTTTAATATTTTATTACAAGTATTGGATGATGGACATTTGACGGACAATCGTGGTCGCGTTGCCAATTTTAAAAATACCATTATCATCATGACCTCGAACATGGGGGCGAGCCAGATTTTGGAAAATTTTGAAGACCTGTCAGATGATATGGATCCAGAACATCGAGAAGATATTTTGGCGAATACCAAGACGGAGGTTTTCAATGAGTTGAAAGAAAATTTGCGACCCGAATTTTTGAATCGGATTGACAATACCATCATGTTTTTGCCGCTGACGAAAGGGGAAATTAAGCAGATTTTGCGCTTGCTGTTGCGGAAGGTAGAGAAAATGTTGGCGCGACAAAATTTGAGTATCAAGTTGTCCGAAAACGCGATGAATCACTTAGCTGATTTGGGCTACGACCCGCAATTTGGGGCGCGTCCGATGAAGCGTGTTTTGCAACGAGAAGTAACGGATGAATTGGCGAAGCACATTTTGGCGAGTGAATTTTTGGCAGGCGATACTATATATATCGATACCGATAGCGCAGGACTGACTTTTGGAAAAGAGCCGTTTTCGGGCGATACTTCTTACGAATCGAAAGAAGAGAAAGAGGAAGAACCGAAGAAAACGCGCCGTCGTCGAAGCAAATCTTCGAAAGAAAAGGATATTGAGGCGTTGAAGAAGGCGACGAAGGATGTGGAGGATGCGGTGAAGGAGATTAAGAAGTAGGAAACCATATTTTGTAAAAAGAAAGGTGGAGTTTGGAGGTAACATTTATTCTAATTACGTCGGAGACGAGAAGGATATCTGGTTGAAGTTAGGAAACTTCAACCATCTACACAGAGCTTGCGCCGAGCTTTTTAATTGAACTTGACAGACTTCAGAAATCGGGGGATTTTGTTATCAGGTATAGCATATTTCGATTCATTCTCTAAGTTTCTTTCTTAACATCCTGATGATTAAGTAGATTATGTAAAGTAATAAAGCGAATAAAGCTATTAAAACCATAAGAATTTTAAAATTAACTTCATTTACCACTTTTACAAATTCTTCTCCACCAGGTGTTTTTTGGAATAAAAAAAACGAAAAATTTACTGCGTATTTATTAAAAATAATCATGTGTTTAGATTTGAAAAACAGCTATTATCGCTTTTAAAATGTGTTAATTTCATAATGTGAAAAATATAAAACTATATTCGCTGTTTAAAAAATGAGTTAAGAAGGTAGTTTTGTTCAAACTACTTTCTTAACTCATTGAATTTAAAGATTGTAACTTTTACCAAGTACCCCAATAAGCACTATTCATCCTATCATTGTCATCACTAAGCCATTCGCCATTCCAACTATTAAAAATCAATTCAAAATATAAATTTTTAGATTTTTCGAATCTAAGATTACTTGTATGAGATGTCTTAATTCCAATTGAGACATATTTACCTCTTACAAAAGCTGTTGCTATGCCAAATTCTTCAGCTTGGCTAGTGTCAGTATTAAATGAATCTGGAGTTTCTTCATAAGAGGCCAATCCCAATAAAGCATGGTAGCCAACACTGTGTTCATTGATACTAAAATCTGCGGGACTTCCACTGTACGCAAATCCAAAAATTAATTGAGGAGCTAAAATTTGAATTGCTGCTTCAACATCGAAACTAATTTCAACATTACCTATAGGAATACCTGAACTATCAGTACCTCCAATTTGAGAAATCGTTCCACCATCAGGTAATTGTTGTGGATTATCAGCTAACTCAGCTAGTTCACTCATCTCATCCTCCAAATCCGCAAATGAAGTAATTTCCACCACTTGACTTGGGTCATCAGTATAAGGAACTAAAGTCATTCCGTACTTACTTGCCAAAAAACCTAAAAATGCAGTATCAATCAATTCTGCAAAATCAGCATTATTATTACTATGAATCTGCAGATAATTCACTATATTATAGGTACCATGTCCAGGTGCAATATTTCCACTTGTATATAATTGGATATAAGCTACTACCGCTTCTTTTTGCAAAGCAGACAAAGAAGGATGTAAAAGTAGATAGGTAAATACCTCTTTTTGCAAAGAGGTTAGAGCATTTCCCGTCACTCCTACAAAAATACCATTTCCGTTGTCTTCATAAAAATTATAAATAAGTTGAAAACTGTTTGGTAAATTAGTTGGTGAACAGACTCCTGGATTCTGCGAATTTACGCACATCTGAGTTACAAGAACACCTTCGACTGCGAGTAACGCAATATTATTGTTCAAATTTGAATTATTCAAAAAATTACTAATCGCATCACTAAGCTCAGGCTCAAAAATCAAAATATGCTCTATTTGCATAGGCGTTAGCATAGACATTTCTGGATGGGCAGAATATAGATGAATCAAGTCTATCACATGCAAAATTGATGGAGAGACACCATCATAAAAGTTGTTTAAATAAAGATAAATCCTGCTTGCCAAATCATGATTTGCACCTAAAACGAGTTTGAAATCCGAAGGTAAATCATCTCGATAATTTTTAAGATGGTTCATTAAGAAACCCAATACTATCTGCTCATTCATGATGTCTGTCAGCAATTGATTGGTTGTGTTACTGCTTGTTGAACTTCCACTTCCAGGTTGTGGCCCATTGGGCAAATTATCAAATATCCCTATCCAATTATTCAAGAAGAACAGCCAAGCATCTCACGCTCCTTGAATTTGAGTACTCCACTCAAAAGATTGTCCATCTAAATAGTTTTGGGTGTAGTCATCTTCGCAACAGTTAGGTATTTGAGGTTCTGAATTGCCTGTGCTAGCTGGAGTTCCATTAAAGTTAATACACAAACAGTGAGAGTTAGTTGTTGCATTTGGTGCAACTCCTACTACAGTAGTCCCATTATTTACTCCCCACCAATTGGCATAACTTCCTTGCGGACAATTACATCCTCGGTCATCTGCTTCTGTTAAATTTTGTGTGAAACTTTCGTATTTCTGCATCAAATAGGAAAAGTAAAGCTCATCTACGCTAAAATTTTCTTCAAGTAGTTCATTATTGAAATCTTTTAGTCGAAGATGGGTATCAACATAATCGTCAGAAGGATTAAAATCCATAAAAGCAAGAACTGCGGTCAATTCTGAATTATCGTAGAAAGGAATACTTACATTGAAACCAATAAACTCTTCTTCTGTCTCTGCGCATTCCCAGCAAGGAGTTCCTATACCATTTAGCAAGTCAGCGACAAACGGAAAGTCTTGCTCTGCTTCATATAGAATTTGGCTGGCTGCCAATGCTTCGGGAATGATTTCTCCATCCCGCTTTGAGACAAAACCTGCTGGATTTTGCCCTTTAAAAAACAACTCAGTTTCAGCATTTTGGAAAGTTCTATTTTCAATAGCTTTATACAAATCCTCAATAGTGACTCGTTCCTGCATTCCGATTTCCGTCTTAGGACTAACCTCTTCCTTATCCTTCTTACAAGAATAAACAAACAAGGCGACCACCGTCACCAATAATAAATACTTAAAAATTTTCATGCTAAATATAGGTTTTGAGGCTCAACTTGGGCAAGTTCCCAAAAAGAGCGAGTTATAAAAATAGACAACTATAAAACGGGTCAGCAGACCGTGACTTTATTGTAAATAAGTGATAGGGAAACAAAAAAAGACAAAATTATGCCGATGTTTAATTCATTTCCCAATTTTTTTTCTTTAGAGCGGCTAAAAATTAAAATTTCTGATAAAATTATAGCTTCTGAATTTAATTTTACAACAAAGGTAAGACAGACAAAAAGATAAGCGCAAAAATAATTACTTGTAAAATATAAGTGAAGGTTGTATTTTTACCACCTCTAATAATATCGTTTTCACTAACAACCTAAATAACTATGACAAACGGAGCAAAACTACGCATGATTCGCCAAATCAAAGGCTATAAACAAAACTATGTAGCCGAAAAATTGGGGATGTCATAAACAAATTACAGCAATATTGAAAGTGGGAAAACGGAGTTAAAAATAGAGGTGCTGGAAAAATTTGCTAAAATTCACGGAATAGAAGCCGCAGATATTTTGCAATTTGGGGAACAATAAGTTTTCAATAATCATAATCAGCAAGGCGGTGGATTTGGTAGTAGTGTTTCTATTGAGAATCATTATTCAGAAAAAATAATTGAATTATACGAACGTCAGATTGAATGGTTTAAAAGAGAAAATGAAGGGCTAAAAGTGGAGTTGCAGCTTTTGAGAAAACTATAGTAGCCACGTACTTTAGTACGTAGGCAATTAAGATTACAACTAAAAAATGAAACGAATCGCCCTCGACATGGACGACGTCATCGCCAACGTCATCCCTAAATTTTTGGATTACTACGAAGCAGAATTTGGCTACCGCCCAACCGAAGCAGAATACCGAGGAGGCAAAGTCTATGACCTGCCCAATGCCGCACATCTCCGCAATCATTTATACGACCCGAGTTTTTTTTCAGACCTAGCAGTGATGGAAAATAGTCAGGAAGTAGTAGAGTGGTTGACGCAAAATTTTGATGTTTATCTGATTACTTCAACGACGGAATTTAAACATTCTTTCGTCCCGAAATATGAATGGCTAAGCCGAAATTTTCCTTGTATTTCTTGGAAAAAGTATATTTTTTGTGGAGAAAAAACGTTTATTAATGCCGATTATATGATTGATGATAAAGGCAGTAATTTGGAAAAGTTTTCTGGCAAAAGGGTGTTATTTTCGGCGTCTCATAATGTGAATGAAACGCGCTTTGATAGAGTCAATAATTGGCTTGAAGTGAAGACCTATTTTGAAAAAGAACTAGCTCAAATTCACAATTCGGAACTCGCAACATACAACCCGTCAAACCGCAAAAAATTCTAAGCACTCCTTACAGATGCACCGATTCCCATATTCCCCTTTCAATTGCTCTAATGTTTTTTGAAAAACTCGCGTCCCCATGCACCAGCAGCTACTGTCAGAGTAGCACAACATTGGTCGTTGACAACGCCCACATTTTTTAGTAAAACTGCCATCTACTTCTACATAAGAGCAATCTACTTGACCACCTAGAGGTGGATTCATCTTACGCACCCGGACTTTCATTTCTTTGATTGACCCATAATTGTTTTTGATGCCCAAAGAAATTCGCTGCGCCACATTTTCAATCAATTTTGAAGGAATCCGCATTACGCCTTCGCAAATATGATATATCGTTTCGTAATTAATCGTTTCTTTTAAATTATCAGAAACGGCAGCTTTGTTGACATTGGATTCAATGTAAACATCCACAACATAGTCCGTTCCTATGAGTTGTTCTTCTTTATAAAAACCGTGATAAGCATAAAATTTCATACCTTCTAATGCGATAGTTGCCATTGTCTTTTTTTAGATATCAGAAGTCAGACCACGTGTTGTCAGAGGTCAGACGCGCTTAACGTTGGATGCGAAATTACGAAAATCCCTTTGAATTAACATTGCACCTTTTTGTCATTCCGACCGTAGTGGAGGAAAAAAAATCCCCAACCGATTACTCGATTGAGGATTTTTATATAAAAAGTTAAAAACGTGTTTCGATTTCTGTCCGCTGTGGGGCGTCAACCGTTTACCGTTTTTTTTACTCTTCTTCTGCTTTAGCCGCGATTGGCTTACCACCGTCAGACGCATCTTGCCACTTCTTCAATTCGTCCCATTTTCC
This sequence comes from uncultured Saprospiraceae bacterium, assembly GCA_964445895.1. GTDB lineage: Bacteria > Bacteroidota > Bacteroidia > Chitinophagales > Saprospiraceae > CAYUNA01. The sequence continues at coordinate 9,537 of CAYUNA010000051.1, forward strand.
ATCTGCTGCCATTTGCGCTTGCTCTGGCCAAGTAGTTGGATTGTGGAAACCGAAGTTGCCTTCTGCTTCAGTCAACATGGTTTTGATGTCTGTTGCTTTAGCCGCAGCCAATTGAGCAAAAGTCATGATACCATTGTTGTTCAAAACACCTTGAATTTTAGGACCGATTCCTTCGACTTTCGTCAATTTGTCAGCAGCTACTTCTACTTTAGCGTCAGCTTTTGGAGCTGCAGCTTCAGTCGTTGCTTCTGCTTTTGGCGCCTCTTTTTTCGGTGCTTCTTTCTTCTTCAATGGCGGAGGTGTTGGTGCGTTGCCTTGCAAAGCTACCTTCAAATCTGCCAAGCCTGCCAAGTCACCCAAGGTTGTCTTTTCAACTTTCTCTTGAGTTTTCTTGATAGCTGTTCGTGTTTCTTTACGTTCAGCATTTTTCTCTGCTCGTACTGTATCATCCGCTTCTCGACGGATATCATCCAAATAACGCGTGTGAGAAACGATAATTCGCTTATCATCACGGTTAAATTCGATAACTTTGATAGTCAATACTTCTTCCACTTCCGCTAATTTGCCATCTTCCTTGCGCAAGTGACGAATCGGAGCGAATGCTTCCAAACCATAAGGCAATTGTACGATGCCACCTTTGTCGTCGCGACGAACAATCGTTCCTTCGTGGTAAGAACCAACTGGGAAAACGTTTTCGAAAGTATCCCAAGGATTTTCTTCCGTTTGTTTGTGACCCAATGACAATTTACGGTGGTTTTGGTCAATGTCCAAAATGACAACATCAATATCTTTACCTACTTTCGTAAATTCAGATGGGTGATTGTATCGTTTAGTCCAAGACAAATCCGAAATGTGAATCATTCCACCAATTCCGTCAGACATTTCGATAAATACACCATAAGGCGTTAAGTTTTTAACTCGTCCAGTGTGACGACTGCCTACAGGGAATTTGTCAGAAATAACCGTCCAAGGATCTTGGCTCATCTGCTTAACAGATAATGACATTTTACGGTCGTTACGGTTAACCGTAACAACTTTTGCCTCCAATTCTTCACCCATTTTGAAGAACTCACGTGCGTTGATTGGCTGGTTACTCCAGCTAACTTCCGATACGTGAATCAAGCCCTCAACACCTGGCTGAATTTCCAAGAAAGCACCATAGTCTTCAATGTTAACGATTTTACCTTTAACAGTAGAACCTTCATTGATCGTTTCTGCCAATACTTCCCAAGGATGTGGTTGCAATTGTTTAAGACCCAAAGAAATACGTTTCTTATTTTCATCAAAATCAAGTACAACGACGTTGATTTTTTGATTCAAAGAAAGAATTTGGTTCGGGTGGCTAATACGACCCCACGAAATATCCGTGATGTACAACAAACCGTCAACACCTCCCAAATCAAGGAAAGCACCGAAATCTGTAATATTTTTCACCAAACCTTCCAATACCTGACCTTTCTCCAAGCTACCGATGATTGCTTCGCGTTGTTCCGCCAAGTCAGATTCAATCAATGCTTTGTGAGAAACTACGGCATTTTTGATTTGCTCGTTGATTTTTACAACTTTGAATTCCATCTCCCGACCAACGAATTGGTCATAGTCCATAATTGGCTTAATGTCAATTTGTGAACCTGGCAAGAAGGTTTCCAAACCACTACAATCGGCAATCAAACCACCTTTAGTCTTGTGGATGATTTTACCTTTAATGACTGTACCGTTTTCAAAAGAATCTTTGATAGACTCCCATGCTTGCAACAATTTAGCTTTACGACGAGACAAAACCAATTGTCCGCGCTCATCTTCTTGTTTTTCTACATAGACACTAACTGAATCACCGACTTTCATGTCTGGCATGTCGCGGAATTCACTTAATGAAACCAAACCATCTGACTTATAGTTGATGTCCAAAAGTACATCACCGTCGTGGATAGAAGTTACGATACCGTTGACGATTTGGCTGTCAGCTACAGAGCTTAAAGTCGCATCGTACTCTTTGATATAAGCCGCAATCTCATCATCTGAGTACGTCAAAACTTGTCGGTTTCCACCATCCCAGTCAAAATCATCGTGAGGTGTATCGTCCACGATTTCTTCGTCTAAGTCTGGCATCGGCTCATCCACATCCTCTTCGGTCATGGTTGGTGTTACAGCTGGTTCAACTGCTTCCTTTACAGTTTCAACTGCTTCTGCTGCAACTTCTTTTGCTTTTTCAACAACTGTTTCAGGAGTTGTTTCTGGAGTCACTGCATCATTTGCAGTTTCTTCCATTTCTGGATTTTTTTCTTCTAGCATCGAATGAATGCTTTAGTTTTATGAAAATTAGACGATGAAAGTTTATTTTAAAAAGTAAAACAGGGACTTTCATTTTTTTCCTAATTTTCAAGTTTAATTAAAAATAAGGTTGACAATCTGTTTTTTTAGAAAAGTTAGACCTTTCCTCCAAAACGGGCGCAAAATTACTATTTATTTCCTTGAAAAACAAGGTTTTAGAGGTTGTATTTAAATAATATAGAAATATGAGGGGAAATGTGGAAAGAAAGTTGATTTTTGCATTCTAAAATCAGTCAAAAGGGATATGAAAATCAGCATTTTATTGCCTGTATTTAATGCAGGATTTTACCTTTCAGTATGTTTGAAATCCATCGTTCAGCAAACGGAATCGGATTGGGAGTTGTTGGCAGTTAATGATTTTTCGACCGATGATTCAGCGGATATTTTAAAAAGTTTTGCTGAAAAAGATAACCGTATTCGAGTTTTTCAAAATACCGAAAAAGGAATTGTTCCCGCGTTGCGTTTAGCATTTAAAAATAGCACAGGGCAACTCATCACGCGGATGGATGCAGATGATGTGATGCCGTTGGAAAAGTTAGCCGTTTTAAAATCAAATTTGCTTAAAAATGGACAAGGGCATTTGGCGACAGGCTGTGTTCAATATTTTAAAACGAAAATCGAGAACTTTGAAGTTGACTCAAGACTATCTATTGAGGAAGTTATTGAAAAGTTTCCTCCATCTGATGGTTACTTAAAATATGCGAACTGGCTCAATGACTTAACAATTCGCAGCGATAATTTTTCTGAAATTTATAAAGAATGCGTTATTCCATCCCCATGTTGGATGGTTTTCAAAGAAGATTTAATTCGTTGTGGCGCATTCGACGACTCGACCTATCCAGAAGATTATGACCTCTGTTTTCGCTTTTACAAACATGGACTAAAAGTAATCGGTAGCGAGCAAGTTTTGCATTATTGGCGCGACCATTCGACTCGTTCTTCGCGCACTATGGAAGTTTATGCCAACAATAATTACTTCAATCTAAAGCTGCCTTATTTTTTAGCATTAGAATATGACCAAAGCCGACCACTCGTACTTTGGGGCGCTGGAAAAAAAGGGAAAAAACTGGCACGCATGCTGGAAGTTAAAGGCGTTCCTTACCATTGGCTGTGTAATAATTCGAGAAAATGGGGCATTCAATTGTATGGCGCGAGATTGGAAAGTTTTGAAAAATTAACAGATTTGGAACATCCGCAAGTGATTGTGGCAGTGGGGTCGCCTGATGGGAAACGAGAGATTTTGGAGTATTTTAAAAAAATAGGATTGGGAAGGGAGGATTATTGCTTTTTTTAAAAT
>CAYUNA010000052.1:0-13130 GCA_964445895.1 uncultured Saprospiraceae bacterium
CCGTCTGAAAAAAGAAAATCGTGGTGCGTGCGGATAGAAAAAGGTTAAAGAACTGAATTGTTTTTGAAAAATTATCAGATTAATGACGAGGCCGAGATTTGTACATACCGTAAGTACTTTGTAACAAAAGTTCATTTGAATTTTCTCAATAACCGCTCCCGCCTTGCCGCAAGCAACCCTCATTCTTTATTTATTAGAAATCGAAAATTTGCAAATTTTTCCCTCCTGATAAGTCAAAAAAACTTTTTTCAAAAAAAAAATACCCCTCCGTGCAGCGAACCTCCTTCCTTTCCGATTCTATCCATGTAAGCCATTTTAAATAGTACTTAAAAAATCGTTTACCAATCTTGATATTTTGGAAAAAGTAAAGATGTGCACAGTCTTAATTTCAAAATGTCTAATAAATTAAATTTCTTTTTAAAAATCAATTATACATGAAAAATTTTGGAATTTTTATTTTGTTATTCGCATTGGCATTTACTGCTTGCCGCAAAGATATTGATGAAGTAGGTGGTGGCACAACCACACCTGAACCAACATTTTTGGAAGATTATGTCCCAACTTATTCGCAAGTCAGTGGGGATTTGACTGGTTTTATCGTCGATGAAGATGATGTGCCAGTTCAAAACGCTCAAGTTAAATTGGGAACATTAACGACCACAACCGACCAATTTGGACATTTCTTTTTTACAGGCATTGACATGAACGCCGCAGGAACAATTGTTCAAGTTGAAAAATCGGGATATTTTGCAGGGAGTCGCCGATTCAATGCAGTTGCAGATGTTGAAAATCGGATGAAAATCGAGCTATTGACAAAAACATTTAATCAAGCATTTGAAAGTGGAAATGGTGGAACGGTTGACTTAAACGGAGGCGGAACTATCGTTTTTGCACCGAATACCATTCAAAAAGCAGACGGAACTATCTATTCTGGGTCTGTGAAAGTAGCTGCAAAATGGCTTGACCCATCTAAAGCAGAAACGCTTGACCAAATGCCTGGTAATCTCTTTGGTGTCAACAATCGTGGCGAAGAAGTCGTGTTAGGAACTTACGGAATGATTGCGGTAGAATTGGAAAGCGAAGTAGGCGAATCGTTGAATATTTTGGAAGGAAACACGGCGACTGTAACGACGCCAGTACCTGCCAGTATGCAAGCCAATGCGCCTACCGAAGTTCCATTGTGGTCATACAATGAAGAATTTGGGGTGTGGGTAGAAGAAGGTGTTTCGAGATTAGAAAATGGAAATTATGTGGCAGAAGTATCGCATTTTTCTTTTTGGAACCATGATTTTCCAGCGGATTTAGTCAATTTTACAGCTGTCATTACCGATGAAGATGGCAATCCTTTAGAGAATTATTTGGTGACGATTACAGACCCGGCAACGGCGACTTATGGTTATGGTTATACTTGCGAAGGTGGAATTGTGGCTGGATATATTCCAATCAATACCGTATTGGATTTGGAAATTTTGGGACTTTGCGGCGAGGTGCTTTATACGCAATCCATTGGTGCCTTTTCAGCAGATACTGACCTGGGAACGATTGCCGTACCAAATTCAGATTTAGAAGCAACAACCATTAGTGGAGAATTGGTAGATTGTGATGGAAATTCTTTAACCAACGGCGTAGTTATCATTACATCTTCCAATGGAACGGTTTATGAATACGTAAGCAGTGAGGCTTTTGATGTGATTATTTCTGCTTGTACGGTTGATAACATAGAAGTGACAGGATACAATTTGGATGAAGCATTACAAAGTGCCGTAGTTGCCGCAACGTCAGCTACTGCCAATGACCTTGGTGAAATTGCCGTTTGTGACGTGATTGAAGATTTTATTTCTTTGACTGTCGATGGAGTAACGGAAACTTATTTTATCAATGTGTCAATTAGCGCTGATTCGAGTTTTACTTATGCACAAACAGGTGTTCAAGGTAGCCATTTTGTTGGATTTGGATTTAATGATTCAACTGTAGGCAATTATGATGCACCTGATAATTTTATAGAAGTCATATTTGATGAAAATAACAATTGGGACTTTGGACAAGGAGTCGGTTTTGAAACCTTTAATGTTACCGAATACGGTGGTTCTGGAGAGAAAATTGTTGGAGAAATGAGCGGTACATTTGAAAATTTTGGAGTGACGCCGAATGTTACGGTTACTGTGACCGGAAGTTTTAGTATAACTAATCCGAATTAATTGCTCATTCCTTAGATATTAAAAATTAGCGATTGATGAATCTTTTTTCTGTTCCCTAAAAAGGTTCGTCAGTCGCTAACTCTTTAAAATTAAGCCATCAAAAACTAATAATTGACAGAAGCACAACTCATATCAAATTGCCAAAACGGCGTAAAATCCAGTCAATACGAATTGGTCAAACGTTATTCGGGAATGCTCCTTTCCGTTTGTCGTCGTTATGCGCGGGACGAAGCAATGGCAAAAGATGTGCTGCAAGAAGCTTTAATCCGCGTTTTTAAAAACATAGACCAATACGAAGCACGTGGTTCATTTGAAGGTTGGATGCGAACGATTGCAATCAACCGGAGTTTACAATGGATTGAAAAAAGCTGTTTTCGGCACGAATTATCGCCTCTGACAATGCCTGATGATAAAATGATTGAACCAGCTGTTTATCAAAATATGAGTGCGGACGATATTTTGATTTTGATAAAAGAACTACCAGAAGGGTATCGAGCAGTTTTCAATCTGAATGTTATCGAAGGCTACAATCACCGAGAAATTGGTGAGATATTAGACATTACTGAAGCGACCTCTCGTTCACAATTGACGCGAGCACGAAAGCTCTTGAAAAATCAATTAGAACAATTAAAAAAAAAGATAGCACAACCTCAACCATTAAAAATTAGAAGCTGATGACAAGATATTTACGAACCAATACATCAATACACATATTTTCAAATACACCAGTGCGATGAAGTGGCAAAAATTTGATAAAAAGGTTAATAATGAACTGAGTGGACATCAGTCGGAGGTGGATATTGATGCACTTTGGGGTGCTATCGAACCCGAAGTAGATGCCATCAATGCGGAGAAAAAGAAACGACGACGTGGTGTTTTCTGGTGGTTTTTTGGTGGATTATTATTGTTGAGCATGATTGCAATTGGTTTATTTTTAAGTGAAAATGACGCACTGGATGTTGCTCATTTAGATACTCAAAATCAGACTGTTGAAAAACCAGTTATTGCTGATTTTGATAAAAATAAAACAGCTATATCAACTGAAGATGCAGTTAATGATATTGCTGAAAAAGAGGCAGCAGCGGCTAACTTGAATAGAGAAAACACGCTCTCTGATATTCAACAAAAGCGACTTTCTAAACCCGTAATCTTTGAAAAATCTGAGAACTTTAATGCTGAAAAATTGGGTAAAAACACTATTTTGGATAAAAATGCCGATTTAAGCCAAAACAAAAGCACGGCATGGGAGGAGCGTACTTTTAATGAAAAATCAACAATTTTTATTGCTGAAAATCAACTTGATTTAAAAGAAAAAGTAGAACAAAAAACAGTTGAGACGCGAAATTCAATCATAGTTGGCAATTCGAAATTATCAGTTGAACATAAAAATCAGTTGTTTTTAATGCCTGCCATTTCAATAAATAATATTGAGGGTACAACCTCTGATTTAAAGAGAATGACCTTGAGTCAGGATGAAAAACGAGCGATTGAAAAAGACGTTCGAGAAGCGATAGCCGAAGCTAAAAAATGTGCGAAAAAGAAATTTGATGTGGCTGTTAGTTTCTATGGTGGAGTAAGTTTAGCTAATCGAAGTTTGTCATCAAATGGAGATAGTGCGACTACAGAACTGGTTCAACTTCGTCAGGATACTGAGCAAAATCTTGAAACGCTTCAGTTAGGGGCACAGTTCAATTGGCAACACAAACAGACGGGCTTAGCACTAACCTCGGGCATCAACTACACGCAAATTAATGAAAAATTCGAGTATAGAAATAATCAAGTGACTGTTGATTCCATTCAAGGCATTGAATCTTTTTACCGCAATGTCAACGGTGACACCATAGCGATTATGGGGATGATTCCACAAACGACGACCGCTACGATTCACAAGCGATATTATAATAACTATCGCTTGATAGATGTTCCTGTTTTGATAGGGTATCGGAAGCAATTTGGTGACTTTTCGATTGGTGCGCAGGCGGGTGTTTTTGTTAATTTAACATTGCAAACTTCGGGGCGTTTCTTTGCGAATGAAACCGACGATATTGATATTGATGAAGCGGATATTTTTAAAACAAATGTTGGCTTGAGCTATTATGTTGGCGCGACGATTGATTATCATTTAAATGAGAAATGGACTGTTTTTGCAGCACCGAATATTCGATATTTTCCAAATAGTTTTTCTAAAACAAATTATGGAATATCGCAGAAGTACTCGTTGTATGGGGTGAACTTGGGACTGCAATATTCGTTTTAATTTGTTTTTTTAATCATGGTGATTTTCAAAATCACCATGATTTAATCTATTAACCAACCTCCTTCAAAATCACTATGATTTAATCTATTGATTAACCCTCTTCAAAAACGCCAGTAATTTTTGCCAATACGCCTTCCCGCCGTGTCCCATTAAATTTTCGTGACCGGCACCCTCGACAATTACCAGTTCTTTATTTTTTGAAGCCAAATTTCTGAAAATCAACTTCCCGTATTCTACTGATATATTTACATCTGCATCGCCATGTGCATAAAAAACAGGCTGTTCAATATGCTTTGCAGACTCGCTTGGTTTGATATCTTTTGCAAAGAATTTAGCAATTTTTGCTGCTCGATTTAAGGTATAATTGGAAATAAAACGAGACTCCAAACCCAGCCACAATTTTTGATAATCAAACACCACATCCGACAAGTCTGCAAAGGTAGATTCAATGATGCCAAACTGCAAACGCTCGTCATGTTCCAATGCCTGCAACGCAATTGCGCCGCCCATGGACGCCCCACGAATGCCAATATTTTTTGCACCTTTCTCCATTTCTAAAAAATCAATAATACTTGAAACGTCCTGTTTTTCAAAATGCCCAAAAGTGATGTAATCACCACCACTTTCACCGTGTGCACGCGAGTCCATCGGAACCGTATTGTAGCCTTCATTTGAAAGGTTTGCTGCCAATTGCAACATGTTTTCTTTACAACTTCCGATACCATGTAACAAAATGATAGTTCCATATATGGTCTCTATATTACTTGGAATATAGAAACCGTGCATTTCCAAAGAATCCACCGTTTGCACAATGATTTTTTCGTAAGGCAGACCAAATTTTGCTGGATTCAAATTAGGATTGAGCGGATTTCGTGGACGTTTAATAATAGCGTATGGCGCAGAGAAATGAGCCACAATTAATCCAATAATCAGGAAGACAACAAGAGCAATTAATATGGTTTTTATAATTGGATTCATGATTCGAATTCAAAGTCCAGAGTTCAAAGCAATTCAAAAATTCGTTTTGTCAGAATTTTCGAATGTTGGGCTATGAACTATTCTGCTGTTTGAAAAAATTGCATTTCGTATAGGTCGCGATAGTGTCCATTTTCAATCTCCAGTAACTCTTCGTGCGAGCCAAATTCTTGAATTTCCCCTTTTGACAATACTAAAATATTATTGGCGTGTCGAATAGTGGACAAGCGGTGTGCGATGATGATACTTGTACGTTTGGCAATCAATTTTTCGATCGCATATTGAATAACCGATTCCGTTTCTGGGTCAATCGAAGAAGTCGCTTCGTCGAGTATCAAAATGCGTGGATTAAAGACCAATGCTCGCACAAACGAAATCAATTGTCGCTGTCCCATTGAGAGGGTTGCACCTCGTTCCATCACTTCGTAATCATAGCCGCCAGGGAGTTTTTCGATAAACTCGTGGGCACCAATCATTTTAGCAGCTTCGATAATTTCGGTGCGGGTAATGCGCTCGTCACGAAGATTGATATTTTCTAAGACCGTTCCAGAAAATAGGAAGACGTCTTGCAAAACCACCGCAATTTGTCGGCGAAGGCTGTACAATTCGTAGTCTTTTATATTTTTTCCATCAATGTCAACCTGCCCTTTATTGATTTCATAAAAACGATTGAGGAGATTGATAATTGTTGATTTTCCACTTCCTGTACCACCAACAATCGCCAGAGTTTCTCCTTTTTTTATAGAAAAACTGACATCTTTCAGTACATAATCATCTTCTAAGTAAGCAAACCAAATATTTTTGAAATCAATATTTCCTTGAATTTCTTCAGCGGATAAAGTACCCGTGTTTTCAATAAAATCAGTACGGTCTAATAATTTGAAAACCCGCTCGGAAGCCACCAATCCCATTTGTAACTGATTGAATTTATCTGCCAACATGCGTAGCGGTCGAAACAACATTGACAAATAAATTGGAAATGCAATTAAGGCTCCAACAGTTACGCTACCTTCCAAAACACTCGACGCGCCCCACCAAATCATCAAACCCAAAGCTGCTGCCGAAATGATTTCAACGACGGCAAAAAACACAGCATAATAGAAAATAGAATCTAAGTTGGCTTGGGTATAAGCATGATTAATTTTCTTGAATTTGTCCATCTCCTGCTGTTCCGCATTAAAGATTTGCACGATGCGCATCCCCGTAATTCGCTCTTGCAGAAAGGCGTTCATTTCCGAAATTTTGTTCCGTACTTTTTGATAGGCTGCCTTTACTTTTTCTTTAAAAATATAAGTTGCCCAAATCAGAAAAGGCATCGTTACCAAGCAAACCAACGTCAATTCTACACTCGTTATCAACATCACGGCCAAAACCGCAAACACGGTTAAAATATCTGCTACAATCGTAATCGCGCCTTGCGAAAAAATTTGATTAATGGTTTCAATATCGTTGATGGTTCGAGTGGTTGAAGTACCGATAGGTGTGCGGTCAAAGTAGGTTAATTTCAGTTTAGAAATGTGATTAAAAACCCGAACTCTAAGGTCACGAATGACCAACTGACCCAACAAGTTTGTCGAATAAATAAACACATATCGCAAGGCTGCTTCTATTACCAATACGCCCACAAAAACCATTGCCATATTCATCAGACCCGCCAAATCCTTGACTGAAATGTAATCATCGACCATGATTTGCACTAACTTCGGTCGCAAAATCGACACGGGCGCCAGAAGAATTGCCAAAATGGCCGCCAGCGCAAAGATTTTTTTAAACGGCTTCGCCAATTGCAACACGCGCCGCAAGAGTTGGAAGTCCATTTTGTTAGAGGTTTCAGACATTTGATTATTCGATTATTTCGATTGACTTGATTTTTTACAAACTGAGGGCAAAAGGTGCCTTCAAGAATCTGAGATTATTAGTTTCGCGTTTCTAACATCTAAAAAGATGCTTATGTTTTTGGAACGACAAAAGTAGGAGAAAAAGAAAGAAGTGAAGGTCAGTAGGGGATTTTTATTTATAATTGACTATATGAAGGTTTGAAAAGGGACGGATAGCCAATTATAATTTTATCTTTGGCTGTAGGTCTATTTTTTATAGACTTTTGCTCTTTTAAAATCCCTTTTTGAAACAATAAATAATTAACTGTGAAATTTTTAAATACTTTAACCTGCTTATTGCTACTAACTGTTCTAAGTTGTTCCCCAACTAAAAAGTTCCAACGCGCGCTATCTCCTAAAATTGAAGATTCCCCCATTTTCAAAAAATCATTCACGGGTTTTGCTTTGTTGAATCCAGAAACAGGCGAATTTATTTACGAATATCAATCGGATAAATATTTTACACCTGCGTCCAATACGAAGATTTTTACGTTATACACTTGCTTGCAGGTTTTGGAAGAAAAGCCAGCCGTTTTGAGATATTTAGAATTGGAAGATGCCCTTATTTTTCAAGGAACAGGCAATCCAACCCTGCTGCATCCGACGCTCAATGTTGAGAATCCTGCACTTGATTTTTTAAAGAATACGAATAAGAAGTTACTTTTTAGTAGTTATAATTTTGCTGACGAACGGTTAGGTCCTGGTTGGGCGTGGGACGATTATCCTTACTCTTTTCAACCAGAAAAATCAGCCTTGCCACTCTATGGAAATGTCGTTACTTTTGAACGCGATAGTTTAGGAAATGATTTAAAGATTGTTCCTGCGTATTTTAAAAACAAAGCGCAAACAGTAGCAGCAATGCAAAATGACCGTCCTCGAATCAATCGGGAAGAAATGGAAAATATCTTTTCTTACAATGAAAAATCAGTGTCTGGTCAGCCATTTTATAGAGAAATTCCATATATCACTTCTGCTTCGTTGAGTCTTTATTTATTGCAAGATACGCTTAATAAAAGCATCTCGATTACGCCAAGCGATGTGTCGGGTTCGGCAGATAGTAAAATTTTGTATGGCTCGGAAATCTTCCCTGTTTATCAAAAAATGATGATGGATAGCGACAATTTCCTCGCCGAACAACTCCTGCTGATGTGCGCGGATAAAGAGCTTGGTGTCCTTGATTCTAAAAAAATGATTGCTTTCGCGAAAGACAATATTTTTCAAGATATGCCCGACGAATTGTTGTGGCGAGATGGTTCTGGATTGTCCCGCTATAATATGTTTACGCCAAGGACAATTGCTCGATTATTGGAAAAAATTCATCAGGAACTACCCGAAGAGAAAATATTCCGTATTTTTCCAGCAGGTGGCGCGTCGGGTACGATTGAGAATTGGTATGGAGGTAAAAATGAGCCGTATATTTTTGCGAAAACAGGGACGCTAACTGGTAAACATTGTTTAAGCGGATATGTTAAAACCAAAAGTGGGCAGACGCTGATTTTTAGTTTTATGCACAATAATTACAAAGGAAATGCTAAGCCCTTGAAAGAGGAAATGCAGCGAATTTTAGAAGATATTTACGAACGGTATTAAAAGAATATGCTTGAAACGCTCGGTATTGCTGGAAAATTTTCATTCATCTTGTTGTCCATAAGCATGACGTTATCGGTGACGGCAGGGCTGATTTTCTTGTTTCGTTGGGGAAGACGTACGATTGCCAACCTATTTTTCGGCTTTTTATTGATTTTGATGGGCGTGACGTGTTTGCATCATTTTTGTATTTTATTAGACGTATATATTGAGCAGCCGAAGTGGTTATTTTTACCTATTTATTATACGTTGTGGTTTGGTCCTTTTCTATTTTTTGCCATTAAAATGTGGTTGTATCCAAAATATCGACTCGTCTGGTCAGACCTCAAACATGCAATTCTACCATTTGGACAATTGATTTATTTTATCATCCTTTTTAATAGTTCAATTGAGTATCGGGAGAGTTTGGGGCGTAATTTTTTCTCGCCATTTTATGGAGCAATGGAAATGGTTTTGTACATCGGTACGTTCTACGCTTATCTATATTCTGCCTATCGGTATGTGCGGTATAAAGATGCGCATTTGCGAAATAATTCAGAAAAAAAAGAAAAGCAAGAGATTCAATTTTTGAAACAAATGCTTAAAGTCTTACTTGTTCTTTTTTGGATAAATAGCGGCTATATCGTGACTGATTTTTTGATGTATCAATTTTTAGATATTAATCTGCATACGATGCGTGGATTTACCAGATTTGGAGATATTTCGTTTGGGTTGATGGTTTTTTGGATGGGGTTGAATGGGTGGCGGCTGGTGTTTAAAAGTAAATCTACTTCAAAATAGCCCCACCAATTCCGCATTCCAGACATCGCTGCGCCGAGCAATATTCATTTTTCAACTGCAACAACGCCTGTGTCTGATACGCCGAATCTGGTTGCATACCCAACACTTTCCATTGTTCAATCGTACTGTTTTTTTCTGGAGAGACCTCTTCCAATAGTTGCAACGCTTGGTCTTTAAATGCTGAATCGGCCTTCCGTTTTCCATATAAAAAAAGAAACGGAACGATGGTATTAATCACCAATAATTGAATCGCATTTTTGCCAAGACGCTTACTTCGTGACTTTGATTCTTTATCAAAAACGTAATGTGTCAACCAATAATCTGAGAGTTCTACTCTAAATAATGCCTCGATTTGTTTTACTTTTTTGACCTCCAATATTTTTGAAAATAAATGTACGGATTGATGAATTAACGTCGCAAATTGCGCAATACGAATCGTCGGGAAATTAGCAGGACGCATTCTTAAAAAACGCCAACTCACGCCTTCAATTGGTATCAACGAATGCTTTTTTCGTAAAAAATCATACTCTTTTTTCAAACGATTGGGATAATCGTCGACAAATTCTTTTTCTAATAAACCAGACTGTCCAAATAGTAAGGCTTCTAGTTGAAAAGCATTGTTTTTATGCTTCGCCAACGTCAGCAACGGTAAGGAATGAGCAACCGCTTCGAATGGTTCAGCGTTGACTTTAACGCCAAAGTTTTTGGCTAAAAATTGATAGAAAGTTTCCTCCCAATTGCCATTATTATTATCGAGTGTTTGTTCTATAATTTCCGTTTTTTGCTCCAATCGTTCAACTAATAGTCGATCAAGCCACAAGTTTTTAGTCAACTCTTTAACTTCAAAAAAATGATGTTGACAGGGAATCCAATGTTCATTGTGTAGTAGTTTTTGATAGACATTGACCAATTTTAATGGGATTCGTTTTTTTATTTCTAAGCAAGGAATCCGTTCACCACTCGTATGAAATATTGGACGGTCTTCCTCCATGACGACGTGCAAAATGACATTATTATAAGCAGCATCGTCTTGATGTTTGTGCGCAATCCATTCAGAAGCGTTGAGGTGCATTTCGACATTGCCCGCCCAGAGGGTATCGCCAATCTGAATTTTTGCATTGAGAAAATCTGGTCCTGCGTGGTGATTGTGTGTACCGAATTTTTGAATAGTAATTTGTTCGCCCTCAGTAGTTTGCAGATTGGATAAGTCAAAACGCTTCATGCGCCAGAGATAGTGAAGGAAGTTCTCTTTCATAGTATTTGGGTGGTTTGTTTTGTAGTTTATTTGAGTTGCTAAAGGTAGGAATTTGCAAGGAGAAAAAATAAAAACAAGCGTATAAATTTTGTTTTTTTATTTTTAAAATATCTTTAAATTTAATTTAAAATCTTATTTCCATTTCTTTACTGAATCAAAATGCACTGCGGCACCTGGTTCTTGAATCAATTCATACAACATTTTTTTACCTCGAAAAAGATTGACTTTTACCGTCCCAATTGGGATGTTCAAGCGTTCAGCAATTTCTTCGTAGCTCAAATCTTCATAAAATCGTAGGCGTAATGTTTGTCGGTAAGTGCCATTTAGTTTTTCCATCAAATCACGCACCAACTGAATGCGTTGAGAATGGATAATTTCTTCTTCTGGATTACGATTATTGTCGGTTAGAGTAGATGAGAAATCATTAGCATTAGCGTCATCAATCGAAGCATCTAAGGAAAGACAAGGGACTCTTTTTTTGCGAGCATGGTCGATACAATTGTTGATAGCAATTCTCGATAACCATGTTCCAAAAGCCGATTTCGGGGCATAACTTGATAGGTGCTGAAACGCCTTTTCAAAGGCTTCGAGGGTCAAGTCATCTGCTTCATTGCGATTTTTTACCAGTTTGAGTACCTGATAATAAACCGAATTTTGATGGCGATTCATCAACAAAGCATAGGCTTGTTGGTCACCACCAATGGCAGCTTGCACGAGGGCATAGTCTCGCTGCGCCCCGACAGTCAAGTTAGGTGTAAGAATTGCTGTTTCCAAAAAAAAGTGATTCGTTTGATTGATTAGCTCGATTGACTTGATTGTTTCGATTGACTCGATTGACCGTTTTAGGCTTAATCGAGGTAATCGGGGCAATCAAAATAGTCGAGCTAATCCGTTTACCAACGTTGCTTATTCCCGAAAAAAATTGCGGGAGCTAAAAGCATATAATATAAAACAAATGCTGCGTCAATAAAGGGAAGCCATTTTAAAAGTATTGCATCGTCTAATTTTCTGAAAATTTCCCCAAATATCAGCAGCATTAAAATTGTTCGTACCAGGTACAAGGCGATTGCTAGTGCAAAATAGCCTTGACAAGCAACAAAAATGCCTGTTACGTAATGCAGAATGTGGCTGGAAGAAGCCAATCCTAAAAGAATTTGATGTTGAAATCGGTAACGGCGGCCAGCGGTAAGGTGTCGAGATTTTTGTCGAAACCAAGCCCGCCACGTCAATTTGGGAGGAGAATAAACAAAGGTATCGGGGTCGAGAATAATTCTCGTATTGTTGGCGTTGGCAACTTCATTGATGAATAAATCATCGTCACCAGACGCTAAATCGTCGTGTTTTTTAAAGTCAGTCGCATTTTCATAAAGTTCCTTTTTATAAATCATATTTCGACCAACTCCCATGTAAGGCATGCCTGCCAGCGCAAATGAAAAATATTGCGTTGCAGTCAAATTGGTCTCAAAACGAATCAATTTATTCAAAAAACCAGGCTGCTTTTGGTATGGACCAAAACCTAACCCAATTTCCACATCGTCCCGAAGAAGTTGCTGCATTTTTTGCAACCAATCTGTGCTTTCGGGCATACAATCTGCATCAGTAAGTAAAAGAACTTCGTGTCGTGCCTTCTCTATTCCATACGCAAGGGCAAACTTCTTTCCCACCTGCGTTTTTTTTGTATTTGTAAAATTCTTAAAGTCTAAGTGACTGTAAGTCTGCTGCAAATGTCTTAAAATTTTTTCACTTTCGTCCGTGCTATTGTGGTTAATGACCAAAACTTGGTAGGAACGGTAGGTTTGATTTAGAATACGGTCGAGATTGGCAGCTAGATTTTCGGCTTCATTGTGCGCACAGATGAGTATGGTGACGGGCGGCTGATTATTTTTAAGATTAGTGGTTGATTTTTTCGTTGATGTTGTGTTGTTTTTTTTATAAAATGCTAAACGAGCGTAAAAAAAGAGGAAATAGAAAATTTGCAATGCAGTGGCAATGGTGAATGCCCAGATGGCGCATTCGGTGAGAAATTCTATGAAAGGGAGATTTGTAAGCATTGGGGCAAAATTACACTAATGAAGGAGAAATTAAGTGCCGCACCTTGCTTATATGAAAAAATAAAGAATCTTGTCTTTATAATTAGACCATCTGTGGTGTGGACGAATAAGGAAATCGCTAAAGAACAAATATGTCCGCGTACTTAAGTA
>CAYUNA010000053.1:0-13128 GCA_964445895.1 uncultured Saprospiraceae bacterium
CTTAGGAATGTGAAGTTATTTAATTCGCGTTCCTTAGGATTATTAAAAAAACAATCCTTAGTAAACTGAACAAAACAAACTGAACGACACTTTCGCAATATCCCGAAGATTTATAACAAGACTTCAACCTGAAAAGAGCCTTAGCCAACATATTTTTTGGATAACTAACACAGCCTAAAGATGATTTCATTTGCACTTTACAGTATAAAGGGCGGCGTAGGCAAGACAACTTCGTGTGTCAATTTAGCACACCTCGCCGCAAAAGATGGGTTTTCTACGTTACTTTGGGACTTAGATCCTCAAAGTGCAGCGACCTATTATATTGGTGAAAAAAGTTCGGTCAACGGAAGCACGAAAGAATTGTTGAATAAAGAAGAAACGCTACCAGAATTTGTTCGGCCATCGAAATATAAAAACTTATCGTACATCCCCGGTCACATGAAAAATCGGCATACCGATATTTTATTGAGTGATTTAAAGGGCCCAAAAAAGCAGTTTAAAAAAATAATTGCTTCCGTTAAAGATAACTTTGATTATTTGTTTTTGGATTGTCCACCAACTTTAAATTTATTAGCAGAAAATCTATTTAAAGCGGCAAATTTCATCCTCGTCCCTATCGTTCCTTCTGCCCTTTCAGAACGTACTTATGACCAATTATTTGAATTTTTTCAATCAGAAAATCTTGATTTGCGAAAAATTGTTCCGTTTTTTAGTTTAGTCGATTTACGCCGAAAAGTGCATCTAAAGACAATGGAAGAGTTTAGAGCAACAAAACCCAAAATTTTAACCAATAAGATTCCCAATTTGAGTCTTTTCGAACAAATGGGGGAAGAACAAGCTCCAGTCTCTGCATTTTCTTATAATAGTCGTGCGTCGTATGCGTATCGAAGTCTTTGGCAAGAGTTGAAAACCATGCAAAAATTAAAGTCTCGGAAAAGTCTGGAAGCGAGTAGGAATGAGTTTGGAAACGCGGTCTTTCGACGATGATTTGATTTCCTCGATTGAAAAGAAAACGGGCTATTTGGATAATTCCAAATAGCCCGTTTTTTATTAATTTGATGAAGGGAGTTTCAGGGAACGTAATTTTATTAAATTCGCGTTCCTCAAACCTCCCTTCGACTTATTTTCATGATAAAGTTCAAGTTAACGCTTCTATCGATGTACCTGCACATATCCCTTCAAAATTGTCCCATTCGCCAAGTCAATCATATAGAAATAAGTACCGTCTGGAACTTCTGATTGGTCTTCCCAATTCCCCGTCCAAGGATTATTTTCGTACATTTCTGTTTCGTAAACGCGGTTACCCCAACGATTGAAAATTCGTACAATGTGCCCCGGATAATTATCAGAATTCAAGCCACGAATTTCAAAATGTTCGTTGACACCATTCGGGTCATTATTGGGAGAGAAACCGTTGTACACAATAATATCTGTACAGTTGATGGTCACGAAAACTTCTGCAGTATCACAGCCGAGATTGTTACAAATTTCGTATGTAAATGTTTCTGGATTATTACCACAATAGTCTTCATCGGGCGCAAAATTGAAACTATACAAACACGTCCCTGTTGAATCAATAACCAATTCTACTTCTCCATTTTCAGGCTCCGTCAATATTTCTACAGAGGTCAAAAAGTCTGTGTTTTGATCATTAGAACACAAGAAATCAATGACGACTACTTGGTTGATACCCGTTAAAACGTCATCGTTTTCCGCAATTGGGGCGGCATCATCGAAGGTAGTCGTAATCACCACAAAGGTCGTATCACAAACGCCCAAGTCATCGCAAATGACCATGCAACCAATATCCGTTCCTGGTTCGACGCCTGTGTATGTAAAACACGGCGCATCCACTGCATTAATGCTAACAAATTCACCCGACTCCCCTGCACAAGCATTAGAAATAGAGACCAAATTGCCAACCAAATCCGTAGTATCCAAACAGAACGTATCACTCATACCCAACGAAATATCCAAGAACATCGTATCAGACATGACACATGCTAAAGTTGCCTGAATGGTATCCGTACAACCCGAAAGCGTATCAACGAAAGCGATTTCTTGCGTGCCTACACCGACAGCCAAAGTAATCGCTACACCGTTCGGTACAAAAATCGGTTGTGGAGATGCTGCGGAGAAATTAGTACCCGTCAACTGGTAAGTAATCGAATAGCCACCATAATTATCATCCATACAGCCACCATTGATAGAGATGATACCACCTACTGTTTCAATTTCCCAACCACAGCCTGGATTCCACAAGTTCAAAGAATCTAAAAATTCTTGAGGATTGTCAAAAACACCGGTAAAAACTACATCATTTATCAATAAAGAATCGATGATATAATTTTCATCTAATCCACCAAGCGGGAAGGATGAATATGGATAGCTAAACATTGTTTCTTCGTCGCAGGAAATAAAATCTCCTGTGTAAGGTGCGCCGCCAACCGTCACAATGACGTTTTCAAACTCTAATGGTAGAACTGGCAAACACAATTCTCCCTCGCCTGCGTCACAATCAGTCACGCCCACACCAAAGTTTGTTTGACTAAAAAATCCAGCATCACAAGCATCTTGCACCATTACATTTACAAAAACGGTAGCGCAAGTGTCGAGCAAATACATTTTAAAACAAGCGGTATCTGCACCAATCACTTCACCTAAAAGCGTAATGCAACCCGTCGTTTCATCATAAGCAAAATCAACATTTCCAGTCGCCTGGTCTTCGCAAACATTAATGACACTGTCAATGGCACTGAATGGGAATCCTAAATCTTGTAAACAAATATCATACATTTCATCGACACCTATTATAGTATCAATAACGATGTCTTCAATGGGTTGACAGCTGACACTGACATTAAAAATATCGTCACAGCCCTTTACCGTATCGTTGAAAATGAGTTCGTAATCACCTTCTCCTAATGCCAATGCAATTTCTACACCGCCGACTTCACAAGTTTCGAATAGCCCGTCATAGACTTCATTATTAATGGTAACAATGAAGTTATTGATGTCGAAACTTACAATATCAAAACAGAATAATGCCGTCGAATCGCAATTGGTAATCAATTGAAACTCGTCAGACAATAGCATATTTCCACAGCCATCTGGCATCGTATCGCAGAAAACATTAGTCAATAAAGTGTCTGTACAACCGCCCATGATGTCAATAAAAATTAACTCGTGTGTGCCGGTTGCTAAGGAAATTTGGCTTCCGTTAGGAATAAAATCTGAAACAGCGTCCAAGGTTGCTGTTGCCCCAGAACTCGTTTGCGTTATTTCTAAATCACTGTAAGTTGTGGTCAAATCACAACCTCCAATTTCCAGGTTATTTTCATCTAAAATCCATTCAGTCTGCGTGTCCCAAACGTTCATACTATCCACTAATTCTTGAATGTCTTGGAAAGTAGCGGTGAACGTTTCTGTACCGATAGTCCACTGGGTCAATTCATAAGGACCATCTGCCCCCATTCCCGGCAGGTTGAAATAATTATAAGCCAGACAAGTATCAAAATCGCAAGCCATTAGACCACCATTATAAGGGAAGCCATTGTCCAAAATATTGTAATTGCCAATCAATTCAGACGGCGGCACGGGAAGACAACTTGTTCCATTTTCATTACAATCTGCCTGTGGAATTTGCAAGGTATCGTTTTGTAAAAACGGGAAATCGTTACACAAGTCATTTACCGTAATTTGTACCATGAAGGTGTCACAATTCATTAGGTCATCGCATAATTTCACTGTCGCCATATCACCACCAAGATAGCCCGTATTTGGCAAGAAGGTCAAGCAGTTATCTTCGACTGTCAACAAACCATTAACTGGCAAATCACACAACATTAAAGTGTCAAAGTTACCTGCTAAATCCATTGTGTCTATGCAGAATGGGTCACTTGGTGTATTTAAAACGGTTTCGATTTCGATGACATTCGCGCCTTCCATTACGGTAATGTTCAACGTATCGGTACAGCTGGTCACCAAATCCTGGGCAGTTAAAACAAAATTCCCAATCCCATTTACTTCAATTAAAGTACCTTCGGCAATACCACCTAAAATGTTACAGCCATCAGTTAATCCAATATAAGTTACACCATCAATATTGATTTGATAATCACCAAATTCCATAAAAGGAATGTCCAAACAGACTTGCGCGTTTCCATTATCATCTGCTAAAACAGTCGTTTGGGTATCTGCAAAAATATCGGGACATGGCGCGTTGTCATTCGTGATGACCAAAATGGTGGTGTCACAAATGACTGGTAAAATATCGTAGCAATGAATGACGCAAGCCTCTGTTGTTCCAGTAAAATCATCGGCAACATCTATCGTTATGCAATTGTCATCAATAGCAATAATGACTTCATTGGCATTCGAAGCACAAACTTCTGTTGATAAAATATCTGCCTGCAATTGCAAATCATTAGATGTCAAGCACGTGTCAAATGGCGAAACCGTCGGTGCAGTCACTTGAACTGTATCTAACGGAGGCAAAACCGAAACAATAACGATAAAAGAATCGCAACTCGAAGGAATCAAATCATCACAAATAATCAAACAAAACTCATCATTGCCAACGAATCCAGCACCTGGAATGTATGCCACACAACTATCATTTACGACAGGTGCCGCACCACTTGAAGGCAAATTACAAAAGCCAACATTGAAGGCATCACCTGGCAAATCAAGCGCGTTTCCACAAATTTCATCTACGGTCACGCCTTGCGGAGTTTCTACATAAATAGTATCAAACATAGAAACTGGTGGCGATTGCACAATAATGGTTAAATTATCAGAACAGCCATCATCTGGATTTTGTACTAAAAATTCATGACTGGCAGAACCGCCCGGTACAAAAATAACCGTTCCCGGGTTGCCCTGGTCATCCATGCAAGCTGCTAAAGGTGTATTGTAAATTTGACCATCTAAAGTCAAAACTAAATTCGATAAAGTAGTTGAGTCCGCAGGAACACAAACTGCAACAGGGTCATCACTACTTTCTATACCGAGAAAATTAGCTAAGAAAATATCAGGACACGAGATACTCACATTGACAATAATCGTCGTCGTATCGCAGATGTTATCCGCATCACAGTGAACCACGCAAATTTCTGTCGTTCCTGTGAAACCGTCTTCAACATCAATATTGATGCAATCATTGGTCAAAACCGCCGTTACTTCAGCATTGTTGATTCCACATATTTCAGCGGAAGCAATCCCGTTTGGCAATTGAATTAAATTGGTCAAACAAGTATCAATCGGGTCAGTATTGTCTAAATCTAAGGTCAAAACATCTGCTGGCGGATTGACACAGACAATATAAACCGTTGAATCACAGAGGGTTGCTCCCGTATTATTACAAGCGACTAACCCAAAGGTATCTTTTCCGAGGTAACCTAAGTTTGGCGAATAAGTGCCACATAAACCACCCGTTAAGATTACACCACCATTGGCAGGTACTTGAAAAAGTCCGACTGTCTGCGCGCCACCAGGAATATCATCACCAGTTGCACATAAGTCAAAGATTGGTGTATTTGGAATGGTTGTCACCAAAATCGTGTCAATATTGGTTGGTGAGGATTGTAAATCAATTAATAGCGTATCCGCACAACCATCAGCTGGATTGATAACAATGAATTCATTGATGCCTGAATTTGGTACATTGATAACTGTTCCATTGGCAATCGTGGTTTCATTAGGTTGCAGCAGTGTGCTATTGCTTGTCGGGTCATGGATAATGTCCATAATTCCGTAGTCTTCATCTGAATTCGTGCTAATGATTAACGATAAGTCTGTATCAATTTCCCACATACCCGCAGGGTCAAAACCATTCATTTGCATTACCAAATCATTGGCATCTACAAAGGTTCCACTAAACATCATACCGCCCACTGTCCATTCATTTAAGGTATAAGGCCCACTAAAGCCATTGCCTGTCAAAGGCGCATAAGAATAGACAATCACGGAATCCTCCATACAACCAAAAAGTTGGTCACTGTAACCATTTCCATTTAAAACCAAAGTCAAATTGACTGCTTCCAGGATGGGCAACGGCACACAGATTTGCGTTGGATTTCCAGCATAATCTTCTGTAATTTGATTGACTGAAAATAGGTCATCACAGTTACTCATTCCATTATCGACTGTGACTACAATAAGAGTAGTATCGCAAAGCGTCGGGTCGTTATCATAACAGTGAATCGTGCAAATAGTATCCGGAGACAAGCCAGTGAACCCAACTTGCGCAGCTAAAGACACACAGTTGTTGTCAATAATCGGAGCAAAAACAGTGTTAGGGCTACCCTGATCACAAAATGCAGAACTTGTTAATGTACCAGCAATTTGCAAAACATCTGGACCAAGACAAATTTCCGTCGTCATTTCCGCAGGGATAGTTACGTTGACAATGTCATTACAAGCCACATCATCACCAACCATTATCGTCTCCTCTGTCGTACAGGTACTACCCGGAAATTGTAAAACTAAATTATAAATACCGCCAGCTAAATCGGTGAAGTTATTCGTAAATTCAAACGTTACTCCCCCGTCAATGCTGTATTGAATGACTGGTCCACCTGATGCCAAAATATTTATTGAAGCATCATTCGCACCACATACTGATGGCGGATTGATGATAATATTGTCGATGACCGGGCCGCCTGATGGGGCATCCAATGTCAAAGGATTTAAAGCATATTCAACAGGACAGGTATTGTTGCCGTTTTGTACAAAAACTTCATAAGTACCTGGCGAAAGATTGATAAATTCGTTGGTAGCCAAGTAAGTGTCACCACCATTGATACTATATAATATGTCTCCAGAATTGCTCGTTGCAGTAATGGTAATTGAACCATCATTGACATCACAAGCACTAGGGTTAGAAAAAGCTACGTTTTGAATATCTGGTCCATCATCTTCTATCAGTGTTACAGGGTTTCCCATAGTTTCACAATCACCTCCGACTATTTGTACAGCAGGGTTGTAATTGCCAGGCGTCAATCCTCCAAAGAAGTTGCTTGCCTGATACGTTATCCCTCCATCAATACTAAATTCTAAGTTTAAACCACTAACTACGATGATTGTAATCCCTCCTGTTGCTTGACCACAGCCTGGCTCTTGAATTTGCACCTCATCAATGGTCAATCCCTGCATTTGCGTAAGCGTCACCACCGCACCTTGCACAGAACAATCGCTATCTGGAAAACGCACAATTGGGGTATAATCACCTACTGGTAAGCCATCAAATTGTCCCGTGTTTTGATAATCAATTCCGTTGATACTATATTCCAAAAAGCCGGCATTGCCACTGGCAAGAACGGTAATCGAGCCACCGTTTCCAGTACAATCCAAATTAGTAGAAGAAATGTTATCAATCGTTGGTGGATTCGGTGCCACAAGCGTAATATTTCCAGAAGAAATGGTTTGCGTCTCACCTGCATTTCTAATTAATACTTCGTAAACGCCTGCGTCTAAATTATCAAAAGTTCCGGTTGGTTGATAAGTATTGCCATTGTCAATACTATATTCTAAAGCATTTTGACCACAAGGAATCGCAGTAA
Source organism: uncultured Saprospiraceae bacterium (assembly GCA_964445895.1). Lineage (GTDB taxonomy): Bacteria > Bacteroidota > Bacteroidia > Chitinophagales > Saprospiraceae > CAYUNA01. The sequence goes on from CAYUNA010000053.1 coordinate 7,563, forward strand.
CGATAATTTGTCCATTATTGGTAACACAATCGCTCGGATTGGTTTGAAATACTTGGTCAACTGTAGCTTGGTCAGATGCATTTAAAGTAAAAATTGGCGCATCTACTTGACAGCTTCCGTCCAGATTTCGGACAGATGGTTGGTATTCGCCCGCAGGCAAATTTGAAAAGAAATTAAACTGCATCCACGAAATTCCTCCATCAATGCTATATTCTACCACACCGTTGCCAGGTGTAGAAATGATTTCAATATTGCCGTCATTGGCATTACAACTTGATGGGTCATCCCCTGATACATTATCAATGACAGGTACAGTTGGATTTGTAATTTGAATATTTCCAGCCGTCACCTGACACGTCATATCCGTACGACGAACCAATACAGGATAAATTCCTTCCGTCAAATTAATAAAAGAATTGTCTCCCTGCCAAGTAGCACCATTATCGTTTGAATATTCAAAATCCCCTGATGTATTGCTCAATACTATGGTAATAATACCATCATTTGGCGTATCACAATTCATTGGATTACTTACAAAAATATCGCTAATAATCGGTTCATCTGGTGAACCAGTAAGAGTAATAATACCACCAGAAACGAAGCAAGTTCCGTCTAAATTTCGAACAGCTATTTGATACGCGCCTGAAGATAAATTTGGAAATGTATTTTGATTTTGCCAATTAACCCCGTTATCAATACTAAACTGATATTCTTCTTGTCCATTAATCGCCGCAATAACAATCACTCCATTTTGAATATCGCAAGCAGCAGGATTATTGGTCACAATATCTGTGATTTCTGGAGCATTTGGTCCTAACAACGTTACTGTTTCTTCGGCTGGTACACAGACGTCCCCAATCCGCACTTGCACTGAATAGTTACCCGCACCAAGATTCAAAAAAGTATTGAATCCCTGCCAGGTCATCCCGCCATCTATTGAGTATTCGAGCGTACCTGTACCCGTTGCAGAAATTGAAATACTTCCATTATTTACATCACAATCAGTTGGATCTGTCGTGCTAATTTCATCAATCGTTGGCGTATTCATCCAGCTATTGATGGCTTCCAAAAAGTTCGTCTCGGAGAGACAAGTGTAGAAGTTATGGTCTAGTTGAGAGGTATTGTCCTTAGGAGTATTCCAGTTGAAACCAGAAGAAATACAAAAAACTGCCAAGAAAGCGATTCCCCAGAAAAATTGTAATCCTTTGTTCATAGTCGTTTGTTTTTGCTGATAAAAAGACTTCGTCCTGCGAAAAATATTTTCGTATGTCATTGTTTGACGATTTGATATGTTCAAGAATCTCATAGTAAAATGGTTAATTGTGACTTAAATGCACAAGTTTTAGCTTTAGAAATAACAAATTAGCTTTAGAAACGAATTCCTAAAATTTTATCGAACAAATATATCCAGCAAACTATTTTTTCAACTGAAAAGATACTGGTTAATCTTCAGAAGAAAAAATGTAATAAAGCATATAACCAATTTTGGTAACAAGCTTACATTTAAAACCTATCAATCAATGAAAGATTTGATAGATTTCAGATTAAATATGGTGTTCTAAACCTGAAGTAACTACGATTTACAATATGGGTGAGACTTATAAATAGTGCCGGTATATGTGGGTGGAGGGAATTACTAGGGACAAATATAGCAGTTTTGTTGGTAACATTTAAATTAGTTGAATAGAAAATTTAAAAATTTGATGATATTTTTTTACAAACAGAAAAACATTTTTTCAAAAATAAATATGCATATTTTTTAGACACATTTATTTATTAAAACATAAAAAACAGTGCAAATATGTAAATTACTCATAATCAAAATCAAATAAATTTAATTTTAATTAATAAAAACAAATATATTTATGTAATTTATAAAATTTCCCCATATTCATAAAATAATCTATACCCATCTATAATTACCAATTAATCGTTTTTTTTTATAGCTCCAAAAAAAATATCATTTTTCTTAAAAAAAATTACCACCATATTAAAGATTCTCCCTATTATTGCATTGTATTTAACATTTAGCCGATGTTATCTATCATTTTCGGAAGTCCCTAGTCTCCCTAGGGGCTTTCTTCATTTTAGCACTTTCCATTCTTATATGTTGGTTCATTTTTTTCCTTTCTTCAAATATTTATTTTTCATATTTATAATGAATATCGGGTTCTAAGTGACTTCATTTAGTCTGAATCACAAAAGCGATTTTCTTCCTCAAGTCTTACCTTCCAAGACTGTATCAAAATGCAAAAAAACGAATAGGTCGTAAATACTCTTTATTTATTAAAGCTTGTTTTTCAAAAATTTAAATATTAAAAAATATTTACAAAATAAAGATATCCGCTATTCTTTGATGCAACCTCTTAATCTCCTTTTGGCAAAATACATTGACCAAATGAAATTATTTAAAACCAAATATTGTAACTACTCAAGCCGTTTTCATTATTATTTGGAGTCTTAAGGAGGAGAGAAAAATTGGATTTTTGAAAAAAACGACCTGAGTTGTTACTAAATATCTAGTTTAATTCTACCAATAATAGAATTTTAGATAACGTACTGTAATTAACAATTGACTGTAACTTATTTATACAAATAAATCAAGTAGAATTATTAAAAGTAGAGTTACACTACGAACAAATGATATAAAAATGAATACGGGTCTGTAGAAAGAATTGTGTATATAGTTTTTATCTGGTAAACTTACTCAAGTGAAATGAATTCTGATAAAAAAAGTTTACAAAAGTTAAAAAAAAAGTGTTAAAGTGTAATTATTTTGTGACGAAACGCAATCTTTTTCTAAAAAAAAAGGCACATGCAAAGCATGTACCCTTATTTAACCCCAAAAAACCAAATGAAAACAAATTCTTTGAGTGTTTCGTGTTTGTGTAGTACAAAGATAGACTATTTTTTTTTTATCCAAAACATTTTTAATAAAAAAAAGTATTTTTTATCGAGTTTGTCATCTCTGGAACGGAAATTAAATAAAATTACACTATCACTTTTGTTTACTTGATCCGACAAAAAATAAAAACCACCATATGAGGATTAGAAGAACTCAAGATACAGCTCATTATCTAATTTTTGTCCGTCCGCAACACGGGCGGACAGAGAATCGCTATTATTGAACTTGCAAAAAATAATTTTTGTCAGGTCAAGTTTTTATGTGCATACCGTAGGTATTTATATTTCTAACTTGTCAAATAAATTCCACAATTGGTCATCTGGTGTATCGGCTTCAATCACCACTGGCGTTTTTTTCACGGGATGAATAAATTCCAATCGCTTAGAATGTAAATGAATTGAGGCATCTTCATTGGCTTTAGCTGCGCCATATTTCAAATCCCCTTTAATTGGGCAACCGATAGTTGACAATTGTACCCGAATTTGGTGTGACCGCCCCGAAATCGGTTTAACCTCCAGCAATTGATTGTCGCCAATACCTGCAATCAATTTATAGCTCAATTCCGACCATTTTGCATCTGATGTTCGACGACCAATTTGGTGATAAGCCTTCGTCTTATTCTTAGACCTATCCTTCAACAAATAATGCCCCAGCTCCCCCTCTATTGGATTTGGTCGCTCAGAAGTGATTGCCCAATACGTCTTTTGCACTTCCCTCGCCGCAAACAATTTATTCATTCGCTCCAACGCCTTACTTGTTCGCGCAAACACCACTACGCCACTTACAGGTCGGTCAATTCGGTGAATTACACCCAAAAAAACATCCCCCGGTTTTTTATACCTTCGCTTGATATAATCTTTCACATAATCGCTTAAAGGACGGTCGCCCGTAGCGTCACCTTGAACCAACCACCCTGCTGGTTTGTTGACTGCAATAAGATGATTATCTTCGTGTATAACTTGCATGTTTGTATATTTAATTTCTCAAAAATTTTCGCAAAAGTATGAAACTAACCTTAGGTTTTTCTCCTTGCCCCAATGACACCTTTATTTTTGATGCTATGATTCATCAAAAAATTGACACCGAAGGGCTCGAATTTGACGTATTGCTCGCCGATGTGGAGGAACTAAATCAAAAAGCATTTGCTAAAAAATTGGATATTACCAAACTAAGTTATCATGCTTATGGCTATTTGGTGGATGATTATGTGCTGCTGGATGCGGGTAGTGCGCTGGGAAACAATTGCGGCCCATTACTTATTTCTAAATCACAACTAACTGATGATCAAGTAAATACAGGAAAAATTGCCATTCCAGGAAAATATACAACTGCTAATTTTTTATTAAGTCTTGCTTTTCCTAATGCTAAAAATAAAGTAGAAACGCTTTTTTCTGATATTGAAAAAAATGTCCTTTCCGGAAAAGTTGATGCTGGATTAATTATTCATGAAAATAGATTTACATATCAAGAAAAAGGTTTGAAAAAAATTATTGATTTAGGTGAATTTTGGGAAAAAACCACTCAAATGCCGATACCCCTCGGAGGAATCGTGGCAAAAAGAACACTCGACAACGAGGTTTTATATAAAATAAATCGGGTGATGAAACGCAGTGTTGAATATGCTTTTAAAAATCCACAAGCCACTAAAGATTTTGTAAAACAACACGCACAAGAAATGGAGGAAGCAATCATGTATAAACATATTGATTTATATGTAAATGAATACACGCGAAACTTAGGTACAAAAGGAAAAGCAGCCATTCAACACATGTTTGAAACAGCACTGGACAAAAAGATTATTCCTACTTACACATCTAATTTATTTTTAAATTAAATATATTAATAATGTTTTGGCACAGATATTGCAAAACTATTTAATGTGTAAGTTTTGGTTAAAGAATTGTAAGATTCGTTTTTTTGAGCCCGAGATATTCTCTCGGGTTTCTTTTTGCCCTTTTTTAAATTTTGCTTTCCTTTTTAGAAATTCCCGTTATCTTTTATGGTCTCCTAATATTTAGTTTACTTTGCATTTAAAATTTTAAAGTGACTTATGAGTAAAACAAATACTAAACGAGGGAAATTTATCGTCATTGAAGGAGTGGACGGCTCCGGAAAAACCACACAAATTGACCGCCTTCAAGCCAGATTCAAAGAAAATGGCTGGAAATTTCACGATACTGCCGAACCTACCGACGGCCCAATTGGCTCCCTTATTCGCAATATTTTGAATAAACGAATTGTCGCTGACGAACGCACCATTGCGGCACTTTACCTCGCCGACCGCCTAGACCATATTCAAAATGAAACCAACGGAATGTTGAAACATTTAAACGAAGGCACACACGTCATCGCGAGTCGTTACTATTTTTCTTCGTTTGCCTATCAGGCTACTGACCATGTTTCGCTGGATTGGTTGATTGACGCCCATCAGTTAGTAAGAGAACTGCTAAAGCCTGATTTAAACATTTTTGTGGACATCAGCCCTGAAGAAAGTATGCGTAGATTGACAGCTGGTCGCTCATTTTTAGACCTTTTTGAAACGGAAGAAAAAATTACCGCGGTACGAAAAGGCTATTGGAATGCTTTTGATAAAATTGGAAAAGAAGAAAATTTGGCGGTGATTGACGGGATGCAGTCGGCGGATGAAATAGCGAAGGAGAT
>CAYUNA010000054.1:0-13039 GCA_964445895.1 uncultured Saprospiraceae bacterium
AATTTTTACTATTACAATGTGCAATAAAAACAAAATTCAATGATATTATTACTGATGGTTCATTTTTTTGATGATAAACAGCATTTTTTTGGGGATATTCGTCGATGTAAGTAGCGTTTGGTGATGAATAAAGGAGGACGAATGTAGAAAAAAATTTTATTGAATTCCGTATTCGGTTTTATGCTGAGGTAGAGTTAGCTTAAAGGTAGTGCCAATACCTGACTTGCTCGATGCAGAAATAGAACCACCTATTAGTTTTATCAATTCTTGGCAAAGATGGAGTCCAAATGGAATTCGCCCTTTTGTGTCATCAGACGTATTCAAAAGGTTATTATTGAAGAGTTTATCTAATTCAGATTTGTTCATACCTGCTCCATTATCATGAATTTCAATGACTATGTTGCTGTCTTGACTCGTTGCTCGAACGGTTATTTCGCCTGATAATTTGATATATTTAAAGCTATTGGAAATTAAATTTCTAAAAATAGTTTGCAAGATTCGTTCGTCGCCAAAAATGAGAAAATCTTCAGGTACTAAATTAATTAACATAATATTAGTAGAATCCGCAATGTGCTGATTTGTTTCAAAAACGTCATTTGTTAATTCATGTAGATTCAATTCGGAAGGAACAACACTTATTTCCTTTCTCTGAATCATCGCCCAATGGAGTAAGTTATTCAACAAATGATATACTCGATTCGCTTCTTTTTTGGCATAGTTGGTCACTGCAAAAATTCGTTCAGGTTCGTTGCGTTCCAATAGGTGACTGATAGAGTCGGCGATGGACTGAAAACTCAGGACGGGATTGCGCAAGTCATGTGCCAGGATAGCAAAAAGGCGATCTTTTGTTGTGTTAGATAATTGAAGTTCTGCGTTTTGTTCCTCGATTATGTTAGCTGATTCTTTTAATGTTTCCAGTTGCTGACGAATCGTTTTTGTTCGATTCGCTACCTCTTTTTCTAATATTTTTTCTCGCCGTCGTGCTTGACTTAAACGATAGCGATAGCCTAACCCAAAAAGCAAACTCAGTAACCCTAGCAATAATATTTGCCAGCCTGTCTTTTTATAAAAAGGGACATCAACGATTATGGGAATAGCTAATTGAGAAGGATTCCATTCTCCAGTAATCTCTTTAGATTTAATTTTTAGGGTATAGTTTCCATAAGGCAACTGGTTGATTTTCAGGAAGTTTTCTTGTTGATGAATCCAGTTATTGTTCCAACCTTCAATTTTATAGGCATACTGATTTTGAAGATTTTCTTTGTAGTTCAACAAAGCAAATTCAACTCTAACAGACTTAATTTTAGGAGTTAAGCAAATTTGAGGCTGAGAAAAAAAGGATTTAGTTTTATTGATAAAGTCCCCCGTTTCATCATCTAATTCTTGATATTTTGTGATGACAAAATTGGATGATTTTTCATTTAGGGTCAGTAAATCTTTAGGATAAAAAGTGGTGTACCCATTCAAACCTCCAAAATAAATTTTACCATCAGAAGCCTGAAAATGAGAAGCACGATTAAACTCATTATGGTTAATGCCCTCACTTTTGAGATAAACTCTAATATTTTCGGTGTCTTTATCAAATTTAACCAAGCCTTTTTCTGTAGCTATCCATAGATTGCCAAAATCGTCTGCATAAATACCTGTCAAAAAAAGATTTAAGAAGCCAGCATCACGTTTATATTGCTTGATTTCTCCTGTTTTTCGATTCCATTTAACCAATCCTTGACCATAAGTAGCTAAATAGAATATATCGTTTTCGTGATAAAAATGGTACGTATCCAAATTAGCTAAAGGCTGATGTTTTGCCACTATTTCGTCTTGTTCATTCAGGACATAAATTCCTTTTGAAGTGGACAGCCACAACTGATTATCTACCTTCTGGGCATGATGAATGTTGGCTGTGGTCAATTCATCAAAACCATTGTATTGTTGAAAATTTTCTAATGAGTCTAACGCTTGATTATATTTCAACAAACCACATTCTGTGCCCACTAAGATTTCATTGGATAGCGTCCGAAAAGGATACTTTGTTGAGCAAAGCATATCAGAATCCTTCTTTATTTTGCTAATGTGTTTGTTTTTTTCGTGCCCCTTAAAGTTCAATTGCAAAACGTCCATACCGCCTGTTTCTAAAATGAAATCAGGTGAGGTTTCTAATAATCCCCACCAGCCGCCAGAACTAACTTCTGCGGTGTGTTGAATCAATAGTGTATCTGATTTGAATTCGATTTTTTTTAGCCCATCATCTGTATTTACAAACAGAAGACTATCGGATCTTGCATAAATACTTCGGGTAGGGGTCGGAATGTTTTTTTTCAGAAGCGGTTGAAAAGGATTAGGTCGATAGTCTATAATCGTAAAACCATTAACATGATTAAACCACAATTGATTTTCTCTTTGAAAGAAAGTATTGCCTTTTATATAGTTTAATTCTTTTAAGAGTGCTTCAGAAAAATCATAGATTAAATTTCCTTCAGCATCGAATAAAGCTATAAAATTTTTGGAATGGACGACTAGGTTTTTAGTTTCTTTTTCTGTAGTAATCCAGGTAAATTCTAGGATGTTTTTAGAGATGAAAGTATCAAAAAATGATTTGTCTTGAAAGAAAAATTTCAACTCAGCGGCATCTCCTGATGCTTTATCGATAAAAGACACAATGCCTTTAGAGAAAAGTCTTTTTGTGCCTTCTTTGCCTCCCGTTAAATCTTTTTTTGAGGATAAAAAATTACGTGTAAACAGAAATTCTAAATTACCATTTTTATCCAATGACCAAAATTCTTCTTCAATCAAAAGGTAAATTATTTGATTTTTATAATCAGGCACACAAAAAATAGCATTGGCTAATTCTTTTTTCTGAACCAATAACCTGAAAGAACCATCATAAAAATAAATAGAACCATCATTCGTAGCGATACCAATCCCTTTTTGTCCGCATTGCACAAATTGAAGAATATTATCGGCAGAGAAAGGCAAATCATCTCCAAAAAAATCAGCAATGGTATTGGCTTGAAAATTTGCATCTATGATTTTCACGGTGGTGCCTTGTGGTTGAATATCTACTCCTCTTTGTTTATTCAACGCAATCCAAATATTACCATTGACATCTTCTGCCATTCTTGAACAAATATTAGTATGTGCAGGAGTGTCTTCTTCAAAAAAAAGCTCAAAATTTTTACCATCAAAACGATTTACTCCATTGGTTGTTGCTATCCAAACATAGCCCCTACTATCTTCTTTAAAAGAAAGGATATTATTGGTCGGTAAACCGTCTTCTGTTGAAAAGTTGCGGACTTTAGTCAGATATTCCTGTCCCAAACTGACCGTTTGTGGCAATAAGTAAAATGATAATATGATGAAAAATCTATACAATAGAATTTTGATTTATTATGATATAAGTACATGACACTATTTATGTGGATAATTTTGCTAGAGAGATTTTTTCTTTCTCCATTTTGGTCGAAATGACAGTTTAGTTTTCTTTTAAAAATCGTTGCATGGTCTGCATCACGGAACTATTTTTAAGAGGAAAATAGCGGAAAAACATCCTGTCAAAATATCCAGATAAATAGAGTCATGTACTTATCTCTTGTAATATGAGTCATTACACAATCTCATCTCCCTTCAACAGCTTAGGTACTTGAAATCGTTGCCCAAATTCCGTCTCTAATTCCCCACATTTTTTTATAAAATCGGCTTTTCCATAATCATTAATAAACTGAATAACGCCTCCTTTAAACTTCGGGAATCGCCAACCATAAATACTGCCCAGATTGGCCTCTGGAACAGTCTTGACTACCTTCTCTTGCAAGCACCAAACGGCTTCCAGGACTTGCGAAAACATCAATCTATCAATAATTTTTTCTCGATTAACCGTAGTTTTTTGATTAGGAAAATGCGCTGTCAATTCTTTCCAAATATGTGGCGTTGCTTTTTCTGGATATTCATAAAAACCAGCTTTTTTATACTTCCCAAATCGTTCTAATTCAATCATTTTATTTAAAGCTGAAGCCGCCGGATGCTGTATATATTTTTTACCATAATGTTCAGCCGCTTGATTTTCATACTCTTGCACGATTTTTATAGAAACATCATCTGCTAATGCTAATGGACCATAACGCATTCCAGCTTGTACGCCCAGGTTGTCAATTATTGCTGGCGAAATACCTTCCAACAACATCGTAATGCCCTCCAAAATGTAAGTGTTTTGTACCCGCATTGCATAAAATCCCCAACCATCTTTGACAATAATCGGCGTTTTTTTGATGGCATGCACAAAATCGTAAGCGCGGGCAAGTGTCTCATCTGAAGTCTTTTTTCCGCGAATGATTTCTACTAAAGGAACACTTTCTGCGGGTGGGAAAAAGTGCAGCCCCACATAATTTTCGGGACGACTGGAGGATTCTGCTAATTTAGTAATTGGAATCGAAATGGTATTGGTTGCAAACAACGTGTACTCATCCATGTGCGCCTCCGCTTCTTTATTCACTTTTCGCTTGACATTAATATTTTCAAAAACAGCTTCTATTACTAAATCACAATCTTCAAAATCTTTAGAAGTCTCCGTTGTCGTGATTTTTGCCAATAACTCTTTCTGATATTCGGGCGTTACTCTATGGAGGTCAATAAGTTCGTCGAGCTTCTTTTTGACGTAATCGCGCCCTCGGTCTGCTACCAATTTGGAGACATCCTTTAAGACTACTTCCTGCCCATTGCGCAGACATGCCAAGGCAATTCCTGAGCCCATTCGACCTGCTCCAACAATACCTACTTTGCGCGGACGAAACCGACCAAAACCTTTAGGACGACTTGCGCCTTCTTGCATTTCGGTATAGTTTTTCCAAAAAGCAGTCATCATATTTTTAGCAACGTTGCTTTGTAGTAGCTTCGTGTAATATCGACTTTCAATTCGACTTGCCGTATCAAAATCCACTTTTGAGCCTTCAATCAGTGTATTCAAAATCGCCATCGGGGCAGGGTAGTGCCCCTTGTATTTTTTACTCATTTGAGCAATCAGCGTCGCAATTAATTCTAAATTTTGCGGGGCATCTGCAGAACCACCAGGAATTGTTTGTCCCTCGACATCCCATGCTCGTCGTCCTTCTTCGACATTTAAAATATAGTCTTTTGCTTTTTGCAATAAGTCTTTTTTATTTATTGCTAAATCATCGACAATGCCTGCTTTTAGGGCTTCTTTTGGGCGATAAGTTCGTCCATTTGTTAAAATCGGTAATGCTTTTTCAATACCTAAAATCCACATCAATCGAACCGCACCACCATTGCCGGGCATCAGTCCATATTTGACCTCTGGAAAACCAACACGTAATTTGCGTTCATCTAACAAAATTCGATGGTGACATGCCATTGCTAACTCAAAGCCTGTCCCGACAGACCGCCCATTTATTGCAGCAACAACGGGTACTCCAGGACTTTCAAAGGCTCGGAATAGCTTTCGCAATCGATTAGAATACGCAAAATGTTCTGCTGCTGAACGGTCTTGAAATAGGTATTCCAAATCGCCTCCTGCCATGAAGGTCTTTTTTGCAGAAGTTAGAATTACACCTCGCAATTTTCGTTTTTGCTTTTCTTTTAGCAAATGTTCCAACACAGGAAACAGTGCGTCCGCAATTTCGTGATTTAAAAAATTGTGACTTCGCGCCTCCATGTCAAATGTTAGCGTAACTATATTGTCGGTATCCTTTCGGTAATGAATCATCTTTTTGAATGGTTAAAGGTTCGGGATTAGTGTTTAATATGGGCAAAAATAGGATTTGAAATTTAAAAAGGGGAATACTTTTTCAACTTGTCTGAAAAAAAAAGGAATCGGTAGAAGTTTAACTAGCTTTTTTCAAATAGAATCTTATATTTGCGTAAGGATTCGTTGTGGCATTTTGATGAGTTTATGCTTTTGGAATGCAAACGTTTTAGAATGCGAAAGTTTTTAAGAATACAAAAGTTTTAGAAACTTTTGTATTTTGGGTTAAAGAGTTGGGGTTGGTTTTAAGAATACAAAAGTTTTAGAAACTTTTGTATTTTAGATACAAAGGATTGCATTGCTGTATTTACAAAAAAATAATAAGGTGTTCGTCTCTGCGCTTCATGAGCCGTGAGTTGTCCACCGTCAACCGTTTCAAAAATGGCAGGAAATAAATTAAGAGTTACAGGATTTACGCGTTTTTTATTGTTTATGATGATTGTAGTACCCATTGCATTTCTTGGGGCATCTTACTATAATGGAGAAGATGGTATTCAAAAAGCTAAGGATTTGTTAGGAATGGGTAGCGAAAAAACGGAGACAGTCAGCAGTAATCCTTCTTCAAATACCAACAATTCTACTAAGACCAATAGTACCGCAGAATTAGAAGATTGCATTGACGCATTGGCTCGCTTGGAGCGAACATTAGAGCGTCGGGAAAAAGAAATTGAAGACTTGGAAGCAAAGATTGATGAGTTGAAACGGGCGAATTAATTCCTACGAGGCACTTAGATTAATGAAATTTTTAGTATACTGTAATCAGTAACGTAACATTCTATTTGCCCTAACAGTATTTATTCTTTCATTTTAAATTGCTTAATCATCACCGCGCCACTCTCTCGTAGATTGGAACTCAATATCAAAATTTGTTCCTTCACTCCATCATGAATCGACACTGCGACGGTATTGGGTTTGATGTCACCGAGGTCTTCAGCATGCAAAATCAGCAAGTTGGTATCTTCTTTCAATTCGACGTTGATACCGCGTTTGTTCTTGGTAACCCGATGGTTGTCAAATAGCATTTCTCCATTTAAAAATAAGGACAAAACATCTCCATCGACAATACCATTGTCCCAGACTTTTATTTTCAAATTAGGACTGTGTACTTCTAGCATTCGGGCGACTTTGACATCTCGATTTTGTTCTACTTCATACACACTCATGTCTGTTTTTTGAAACGCCTCTTGATTTCTAATAATCGGTTTTTCTAAATATAAATTTCCTGACGCACAAGCCCCCGTTTCCATTGTAAAGCCTTCAATATAGCCTTCCCATTTACCTTCCATCACATATTTATTCGCTTCTTCTCGAAAGGAAAGGCTGCCCGATTTGATGCACCATTTCCATTTGGGTTCTTCTTTTCTAATGATTTCATTTTCTTTAAAATTAAATGAATTTTCATGTAAAGACCAAGTCATATCATGGGTGCAACTGCCGCCATTTCCCTCGGCTACAATAAAGGAAGTACCGACATTATTTGGGTCTAAGTTTATTTCAAAATAAAAACCATAATCACGATCAGACTGTGATAACGAGCCCGCCCAACTGCCAAAAATACTGTTGTTGGTAGAAGGCTTATCTTCCGATATATTTCCTGCGCGCTTACGTTCCAAACGCACTTTACCAGGCGAACAACCCGTTGCTGTCCAAGTACCGCCAACCCAAATACTCGTTTGATTATCAGACTTTCTTAATTTCAAATTTTTCATACACCACTTCTCATCTTTGGGTTTCAATTGATTGATTTCTTGCAAAAGCAACTCACCATTTTCAACCACTCCTGCTACTTCAAATTCACCACTTTTGGATTCATCCTCCGTTTTTGAATAGGAAGTACCCTTTACTTCCGAGCCGTTTTGGGTCAAATTGAGTTGATAAAAGAAACCTGTGTTTTTACTACTTTGCGTAACAACACCTGTCCATACCCCAGAAAAGTCAGTTTGTGAAAAACTTGCTTGGCTAATAATAAAGCAAGTAAAAATAAGGAATAATCTTAGCATTTGTTTTTCAATTGAGGCAACAAATTAATAAGGATTTTCGAAAATAAGAGAAAAATGAGTTAATTTTTCCACAATTGAGCTATTTTATAGGGTTTTTCAGGTTAAATACGGAAGGGGATTTTATTAGTTTCAAAGACAATTATTGTAAAAAAATGACTGTTTTTTCTGTAAAAAAGTAAGTTTCATAAAACAGACTACTTCTTTTTAACAACAAACACTTATCTTACCACGTTTTTAATTTGCTAATCAAACTGAAGCGGTGTATTCAACCACCTCCTCTGTTTCTGCAATACTGGAAAAATTCCAAAAGCAATTTATAAAATATGAAGCTAACTATTTCCATCTTTCTTCTACTCGGCATTTTCCTATTTTCTTGCACTTATACGCAAAAGGTGCGCGATGGAAAATTTGCCTATGAGCGCAAACAGTATTCCGTTGCTGTTGATTTGCTACAAAAAGAATACAAAAAAGCGAAATCGACCATTGAAAAAGGTCAGCTGGCGTTTCTCTTGGCGGAGTCGTATAAAAATACCAATCAAGTCGATAAAGCGAGTGAATGGTATAAAACAGCTTACGACTTTTCTTATGGCGTGGATGCGCTGAAAGAATATGCGTATTCGCTGAAAATAATGGGCGATTACAAAGAAGCGATGCAAGCGTTTAAGGATTTGGGAATTGAGATTGGGAGCCCTTATGAGTATCGTCGGGAGATTGCTGCGTGCAAGATTGCGATAGGTTGGAAGGAAGAAGAACGGAAGGCATATAAGGCGATTATTGCGGATTTCAACACGGCACGTGCGGATTATGCGCCAATGTTATTTGAGGGCAACCAGCTGGTTTTTACGTCGGATAGAAACACAGCATCAGGTGATGAAACGTACAACTGGACTGGAGCAGATTTCTCGGATTTATTTGTTGTTGATTTAAAAACAAGTGATTTGCAACCATTTGACAATCAGATAAATACAGAAGGAAATGAAGGAACTGCGGTATTTAATAAAGACTTTTCAGAAATTTATTTCACCCGCTGTTTTGGGGATAAAAAACAAGACAATTATTGTAAGATAATGACCTCCCGACGCCTGGGGGATAGCTGGACAATTCCAGTGACGTTGAATTTTATTCAAGACAATATCAACTATGGCGATCCTGCGATTTCGGCAGATGGCAATACGCTTTATTTTTCGTGTAATTCGACAGAAGGTTGGGGCGGGTTCGATATTTGGCAGTCGCAACGGACAGCAGATGGTTGGGACGAACCGACGTTGATGGGGCGTTCGATTAATTCGATTGGCAACGAGCGGTTTCCATTTGTGGATGAAGATACGCTGTATTTTTCCTCTGATTTTCATCCCGGCATGGGAGGTTTAGATATTTTTAAAACCTATAAAATGGCCAACGGCGGTTGGACGTCCGTACAAAATTTGAAACCACCCATCAATTCTGGAGGGGATGATTTTAGTTATATTATAGATTACGCTGTTCCCAAAAATGGGGATTTATTACAAGCTGGATATTTTAGTTCCTCGCGTTTTGGAGGAGAGGGCAATGATGACATTTATCGTTTTGAAAAGCGCAAACTGCCACCTTTGCCACCGCCACCACCTGATGCGCCACCAGTTGTGTATAAAATGATTTTGAAAGGTTACGTTTTAGAAAAAATCTATGATGAACCGGGTAATCCTGATAGTAAATATTTGGGTCGAAAACCATTGGCAGGCTCGGCGGTGGAGATTACTTATGGTGAAAAACAGCAGACGGTCACTGTCGATGAAAATGGTGCATTTACCTTAGAATTGGAAAAAGAAACAGACTATGGATTCATTGCTTCAAAAGATGAATATCTACGAAATCAAACGGCATTTTCGACTAAAGGCATTGCAGAAGACCCTGCCAATCCGACGCAGGAATTTGAAGTAGAAATCGTTTTAGATAAAATTTATCGAGAAAAAGAAGTATTGATTCCGATTTTATATGACTTTGATAAATGGGACATTAGACGAGATGCCCAGCCGATTCTATTGGATTTAGCTCGCCGTTTGAGATTGAATCCAAGTATTCAAATTGAATTATCATCACATACGGATTGTCAAGGAAATGACCGCTACAATCAGGATTTGTCGCAAAAACGAGCACAGTCGGCAGTAAACTTTTTGATTGAACAAGGAATTAGTGGCGACCGAATTATTGCAAGAGGCTACGGAGAATCCATTCCGAGAATTGATTGTGTGTGTACGCGTTGTACAGATGAGGAATATCAAGCGAATCGACGGACGGCGTTTAAGATTTTGGAGTAGTTGTTTTGTCATTCTGCGCTTAAATACACTGTAACAAAAGTTTCTTTGGTTTTTAAGGAGGGAGAAAATTGCAAATTTTCGACCTCCAATAAAAACAATGCGCGTTGCCTGCGGCAACGCGTGTGGGGTTCTTGAGGATGAAAAGCAAAGAAACTTTTGTTACATGGTAGTAAATAAGGGAATAGGAAAATAATAAGTCATTTGGATAGTTCGCGTTCCTTATTAATTTCCTATTCCCTAAAATCACAAAAAATGAAATATAAACTTTTACCAATTTTTCTTTTATTCATCAATTTTGCCTTCACTCAAACTCCCTTCCCCACCAACGGACATGTCTTCAACGACGAAGTTATCCCTCGTGTAGATGTCTTTTTACCTGCTGATTCATTAGCGAATATTCTTGCTCCAGGCAATGAACAGAGCAACTATCACTATCATGCAACTTTTATTTTTGATGATGGAACAGAAGCAGATACATTGACCAATATCGGCTTTCGTTTGCGTGGAAATACTTCGCGAACGGCGGATAAAAAATCATTTAAAATTTCGTTTAATACCTATGAGCCAGGGCGAAAATACAAGGGATTGGAAAAGCTGAATTTGAATGGAGAACACAATGATCCGTCTATTGTACGGTCAAAAGTAGGTTGGGATTTGGCACGACAAATGGGCATCGTAGCTACTCGCGCAAACCACGTGGAGTTGTATATTAATGGCGAATATCGAGGACTTTATATTAATGTGGAACACATTGACGAAGAGTTTGTGCAACATCGGTTTGGCAACAATGACGGTAATTTATACAAGTGTATTTATCCCGCAGATTTGGATTATAAAGGTGCGAATCCTGACTTGTACAAGGAGGTGTTTTGGGGACGGCGGGCGTATCAGTTGCGGACGAATACTGACGAAGATGATTACGCTGATTTGGCTCATTTTATTGACGTGTTGAACAATACGAGTGATGCCGATTTTGCATGTGAATTAGAGCAAGTTTTCAATGTACAAGACTATTTAAAAGCAATGGCCTTTGATATTCTAATTGGGAATTGGGATGGCCCACTTTATAATAAAAATAATTTCTATCTCTATCATAATCAGGCAACTAACCGCTTTGAATACATTCCGTATGACCTTGATAATACACTCGGAATTGACTGGCTTAGTCGAGATTGGGGGACGCGAAATATTTACGATTGGGGCAAGCATGGAGAACCGCGTCCGCTTTATTGGCGACTAATTGCGAATGAAGAATATCGCGCTCTTTTTACCTATTATATGGACAGTTTTATGACCGATATTTTTTCAGAGTCAAACATGAATCCCTATCTGGATAATTTGAAAAATATGCTTAGCGAATCTGCTGAAAACGATGTGTATCGCACTTATGATTACGGTTTTTCATTTGCTGAATGGGAGGAATCATTTGCGACGGAACTGGATTATTTTCAAACACCTTATGGTATTAAACAGTATGTTACTTACCGTCGTCTGCATGCACAAACACAGTTAGAAACAGTTGGCATTTCCCCTCTAATTTCAAAAATAACGGACAATAATCCTTCTGAAAATGAACCCGTTTTGATATTGGCTGAAGTGGAGGATGATAGCCAAGTTGAAAATGTGCAGTTGTGTTATCAGATTGGCAGTCAGGGAGTTGTGAATTGTTTTGAAATGTCTGACGATGGCAATCACGATGATATTCTGGCAAATGACGGAATTTATGCATTTACTATTTTGGGTTTGACGGCAGGGGAAGAACTATTTTATTATGTAACCGCAGAAGATGATTCACAAAATGAAAGTCGGCAACCTCGTTGTAATTTTGTAAACCTGGTAGTGGGCAATGCGACGGTTTCGGTAGCGATAAATGAATTGATGGCCAGTAACACAACCACGATTGCGGATGAAGAAGGGGAATTTGACGATTGGTTAGAGTTATACAATTATGGAAATGACCCCGTTTTTTTAGGTGGTAAATTTTTATCAGATAATGAAAATGAACCCAATAAATGGGCTTTACCAGAATTGACGATTCAGCCAGGTGAATTTTTACTTTTTTGGGCAGATGACGATGAGGAACAAGGCGAAATGCACACCAATTTTAAATTAAGTGCAGGTGGTGAATTTATCGGTATTTTTGATGCTGAAAGTGAAAATTTTGCCCTGATTGACGGCATTAATTTTGGTGAACAAGCCGAAGATGCCGCTTTTGGTCGTTTGCCAAATGGAACAGGCGTTTTTCAAGATGTCACACCTACGCCAGCGGCTTCTAATGAACCAGTCACTGTTTCGGAAGTATTTGATAATCAATTGGTTGAGTTGACTTCTTTTCCAAATCCATTTTCCAACCACTTAAATATTAACTTAAAAACCATGCTGAATCTTCCTTTTAAAATAAGTATTCAGGATGCAATTGGACGCACTGTTTTTGAAATGGCCGAGACAATTAACGTCGATGAATGGTCTGTCAGCACAACTAATTGGGCGCCGGGTTTGTATTTTGTAAAATTAAGTCAAAATGGGCAGACGGTACTCGTGGATAAGGTTCTACTCCAAAAATAGTGTATGTTTGAATAAAGAGTTTATTTGAATTTTCTCAAAGGGGTTTTAAGGGGCAGAAACGAGTTTGTAAAACCCCGTTTATGCCCCCTCAAAATCCACATCGAGGCTGTAAACAAAAAAGGTCTTCTGGAAAAACGCACCCCGAAATATTCTCTTTTAGAAGCTGCATCACAGGGCAATTTTTTTCGTTAGAAGAAAAATTAAATTATAAAGACGGAGCAAAAACTGGATTTTTATCAAAAATCCAGTTTTTGCTCCGTCTAAAAAAAAGAATTCCGTGGTGCGTGCGGACAGAAGATAGCTATGGAACAGCATTACATTTGATAGCTCAATTAACTAAAATATGTTCGAACATAGCCGCGACGCGTAAGTAGGACTTGAGGAAGAAAATCACTTCTCCTAATTCAAAGAAACTTACTTTA
>CAYUNA010000055.1:0-2580 GCA_964445895.1 uncultured Saprospiraceae bacterium
TCATTTCACAAAATTGTCATTTTACAGGACAAGATTTCAATCCAATAACTTGTTAGGAACGCGAATTAAATAAACTTCGGTTCTTGAACCAGCAGATTTTGGTTTCATTTTGTGCTTTGAAAGTCCGATTTATGTTGATATAATGAGGATTTTCAAAGTGCAAAATGAGCGCAAAAGATGCCTTCAAGAATCGAAGGTTATTTAGTTCGCGTTCCTAAGGCGTGTGACGTTATTTTTTAAACAATTCTAAAACAAAAAAGGCGAGCCAAATTGACTCGCCTTTTTCGTTTTAGGGAGCAGGAAATTAATAAGCTACCCGATTTTACAGAGCATATTTTGTGTTTAAGGAACTTAAACACAAAATAGTCCGTCCAATGGGTAAGTTATTAATTTCCTGTTTCCTTAGATTAAACCCTTGTAGGTTTCTGCTTCTCTTTGTTCGAGTCCAAGGTCAGGACCAGCAGGTTCAGCATTCTTATCTTTGATTTGTTGCCGTCTTTCTTTCCATGCGTTACCTTCTTGGAAAAACGCGATGATTCCCCAAACCAATAACAATAATGGCATTAAAACAGTCAACCGCAAACCTCGTACTTCACCGCCCATGTGCATAAATTCGTAGATGATGAAATAAGCCTTGTATATTGATAAAACAATAATACCAAGTGCGAATACAGCACCCAACCAACCAATTTTATCCAAACCAGGAATCAAGTATCCCTTACTAATTAAAGAGATGAATACCTCAACCAAGGTTACTGCTGCCAAAAGCCATAGACCTTTGAAAACAAATTTTTTCGATTCTTCGTAAGACCGTGTAGACATGTCTTTATTTTTTAGAAGAATAACCTTTTCATACTTTCGTAAAAAATGCTATTCTATGTTTTTTATTTGAAAATTAAATATTCGCTACGACCTTTGTAAAAAAGTCGCCACTAAAGACTGTATTTATATGAGGTAAAATACCAAGAATACAAATACCCAAACTAAATCGACAAAGTGCCAGTATAGTCCAATTTTTTCGACCATTTCGTAGCCATTCTTCCGCTCTGCATACAAACCACTCATCGCATTTAGCATGATAATAATCAAAAAGACAACACCTGAAAGTACGTGAAAACCATGGAAACCCGTAATTCCAAAGAATAATGCACCAAATGCTTTTGGTCCAAACTCCTGAACACCAGTCGTTCCATCTGCGAATTTTACTCCACGTTGGATGAATTCTCCAGTATCGTGGTCAGTATGAATCAGGTAGCTTTCTCCAGCTTCAAACGCCTCAGGTGTATCCCCCGCCGCATATGCATGTCCGTGACTATCAGTAGTATAAACCCCATCTTCTGGAAATGTTCCAAAAGGATTAGTCAAAGCCGTCATATGCTCTGTTCCCATCAAATTATTCCACTCCCAAGCCTGACAACTCAAGAAACCCAAACCACCAATAATGGTTAAAAGCATCCAAAAGACCACGCCTTTTTGATTTTCACGGTGTCCTTCTTGTACAGCCCGAACCATCGTTACCGAACTAATGATCAAAAGGAACGACATAAAGGTTACGAAAATAAGCGGTAAAGGCGTTTCGTGCCCTAATCCCAAATTGTGGAAAGGTGCGGTTTGAAATACGAAATCCGGTACTGGCCAAGTAAAGCTACTAAAGCGAAGTGTTCCGTAAGCAATCAAAAAGCCTGCAAAAGTGAAGGCATCCGACAACAAAAAATACCACATCATCAATTTACCATAGCTCACCTTAAAAGGTTTCGCTCCCCCACTCCAATCTTCTTTCATATCATCGTGATGATGCACGTCGTGTGCTGCTGCTGTATCCGTTGACATCTTAAAGTTTTTGTTAAAATATAGTTTATAACTTATTCAAAACTTATTAGTTATTCGTCACTCGAAATTCACGGCATCAATGCTTGAAAATGAGTGATTGAATTGAATCAATTGAAATAAGCTAATGTTTCGTTTTGAATATTAAAATAGTTTATCGTTGAAACGTAAAAAACAAGATTAAATAAATCCATAAAACACCGACAAAGTGCCAGTATATTAGAGACATTTCAAATCTTAGTTTTCGCTTTTCAGTTACTTTGTATTTTAGTGCAAACGCCTGAATAATAGCAACTAATAAAACTGCAATTCCTCCTAAAACGTGTGCTGCGTGTACTCCTGAAATGACATAAATGAAATCTCCCGAAGGATTCCGTCCCATGCTGATTCCAAGTACTTCCGCCATTTCTTGCCAGCCCATGTATTGCATAACAACAAATGAAAACCCAAAAGCTAATGCCACCAATAATAGTCCTTTATACAATGCCGGATTTCCTTTTCTAAAAGAATAATACGAACCTTGCAAGGCGATACTACTTAAAATAATGACAATTGTGCTGTAAGTAAACATCGTTGGTAAAGAAAATTCCAACCAGTTTCCCGCAGCTTGTCGCACAATGTAGGCACTTGTAAAAGCTGTAAACATCATTACAATACTCGCACAGCCTGCCATTAATGCGAATTTTTTAGGGTGTATTTTATTTCTCCTCGTAAATTTATTTTCTACTGCCACATTCATATCTTTAGTATATT
>CAYUNA010000055.1:2680-12949 GCA_964445895.1 uncultured Saprospiraceae bacterium
ATTTTATCAAAAAACAAGACAAATAAGGCAAATGGCAAATAAAAGAAGGAACTGAACATCAATTGTAATGCCGCTTTTCGGTCATTTTTTTGATATAAATTCCAACCAAAGCCGGCATACACAATGGCTAAAATGGTCAAAATGACTGCTGAAATTGTTCCTGTCATTCCTAAATAAAAAGGAATCAAACCTACTGGAATCAACAATAAGGCATAAACCATCGAATAAATTCCTGCACTTCTATCTCTTCCGCCTTGTGGTGAAATGACAAATTTGTAACCCGCTTTTTGATAATCTTCCTGCCCCAACCAGCCAATAGCCGCGAAGTGTGGAAATTGCCACAAAAACTGAATTGCAAACAACGTAAATGCCATCATTGTAATATGCCCTTCAAAAGCAACCGCACCAATCATCATTGGCAACGCTCCTGGAAATGCACCAACCGTAATTGCAATTGGTGAAATCCGTTTCAACGGCGTATAAATAAATGCATAACTCAACAATGCCAGCATACCAAAAAAGGATGCCCAAACATTAAAGATTGCCAGCAAAAATATACCCGCTGTACTCATCAAACCTGCCAACATCAATGCTTCTGAAACATCCATCCTCCCTGCCGCTAACGGTCGGTTTTCGGTGCGTTTCATCAGTGCATCGTAGTCTTTTTCCAAAATCTGATTGAGCGCATTCGATGCTCCCGTTATTAAGAAACCACCTAATGCTAAAATGCCTATTTCAAACCAGTTAATTGCTCCCGTTGAAACAATTAAATATGCCATCACAGCAGAAAAAACGACAGTCAGATTCAGTCTGAATTTAACCAATTCCAAAAAGTCTTTCCATTTTGAAAAAAGGACTATTTGAGAATCGTTATTTACTGCTTTTGCTCTGTTCTGCATTTCTCTTTATTAAAAATTTTCAATAAAAACTAAGTTATCAATTGAGGCAGTTATTTGAAGTAACCGCCTCAATTTTTCACCGTGATTTATTTCAAATCAAAAGTCTTTAATGACCATCCACTTCTCCAGGCTTCAATGGCTCGATTTGCGGAATAAATTCCCGACCATCTTTACCATAATCATACGCCCAACGCTGAACTGCTGGCAATTTACCTTCCCAGTTTCCGTGTCCAGTATTAATAGGAGTTGTCCATTCCAAAGTTGTTGCTCCCCAAGGGTTACGCGTTGTCATTTTCTTCCCTTTCCAGATGCTATACATGAAGTTAATCACAAATAAAACCTGCAAGAAAAATACAACAATCGCTGCAATCGTGATGAATTTATTCAAGTCAGCGAACTGCCCGAACGTGTCAAAACTATCGAATCGGTAGTAACGACGAGGTACACCAGCCATACCTAAATAGTGCATTGGCCAGAAAATCGCATAAGCTCCAATGATTGTTCCCCAGAAGTGAATTTTACCCAAAGTCTCATTCATAAAACGTCCATACATCTTTGGATACCAGTGATAAACACCAGCATACATCCCGAAGAATGCCGCGATACCCATTACAATGTGGAAGTGAGCTACTACGAAATAATTATCGTGCATTACAATGTCAATCGCAGAGTTACCCAAGAAGATACCTGTCAAACCACCTGAGATAAACAATGATACGAATCCAATGGCAAACAAAGATGCCGAGTTGAATCGGATATTACCTCGATATAAAGTCGCAATCCAGTTGAATACTTTTACTGCAGATGGTACTGCAATAATCAATGTAAAGATTACGAAGAAGTTAGAAATGAATGGATTCACACCTGACATAAACATGTGATGTGCCCAAACGATAAAGGACAAGAAAGCAATTGCTAAGATAGAGAAAACCATCGCTTTATATCCAAAAATTGGCTTCCGTGCGTGTACCGATAAAACCTCCGATACCAATCCCATCGCTGGTAAGATAATAATATATACCTCTGGGTGACCCAAGAACCAGAACAAGTGCTGATACAAAATCGGGCTACCACCAACATGGTCTAATGCTTCACCACCAATGAAAATTTCACTCAAGAAGAAACTTGTTCCTAAGCCTCTATCACACATTACTAAAAAGAACGCAGATGCCAATACCGGGAACGACAAAAGCCCCAGGATTGCTGTTACGAAAAATGCCCAGATTGTTAATGGCATTCTCCACATCGTCATTCCTTTAGTACGCAAGTTCAATACAGTTGTGATATAATTGATACCACCTAAAAGAACCGATACTACAAACATGACCAAACTCATTACCCATAAGGTCATACCTGTACCTGACCCTGTAGAAGCCTGCGGTAACGCACTCAATGGCGGGTAGGCTGTCCATCCACCGGAGAATGGTCCAGTACTGATGAATAGTGAGTAAAACATGATTATTCCTGCTAAGAAGAAGAACCAGTAAGATAGCATATTCAATAAAGGAGATGCCATATCACGAGCCCCTAACTGCAACGGAATCAATAAGTTACTAAAAGTTCCGGATAGTCCGGCCGTCAATACAAAGAATACCAGTATCGTACCGTGCATTGTCACCAAAGCATAATAAAACTCTGGGGATAAAACACCCATTCCGGTATCTGCATTCACTTCAATCCATCCACCCAATAACGGTTGCAACCAAGATAAGTTTTCCTCTGGAAAACCCAACTGTAAACGGAAAATGATAGACATTGCCGCTCCGATGATTGCCCAAAACATCCCCGTAATTAAAAATTGACGAGCAATGATTTTGTGGTCTTGGCTAAAAATGTAATGCGTAATGAAGTTAGACTGATATTTATCTCCATGATGGTGGTCATGAAAATGGTCATCAAATCCGTATTCTTCAATTAAAATGTCATCCTCATGAGGCCTAACATTTGGTTCTAAAACTACGCTTGCCATATCTTTATATTTAAAAATTTACAATTTAGGAGTACCTATTAAAATAATGTTTTTCCGAAATTGTTTATAGCTTTTTAATATTAATTCTTACTTGGTTAATTTAGAGCCTGACACTTTTAATCTGCATCAGCATTCTCTACTGTTGTCGTTTCAGAGGTAGCAGCATCTGCTAAAGTTTTTGCAGATTTGATAACTTTCAACTCCGTTCGACGGTTCATTTGACGACCTTCTTCCGTTGAGTTGTCACCTCGCGGCAATGTTTCACCATAACCTCTTGAAAGCATTTGGCTCTTAGAAACACCTTTATCAACTAAATAATTGAAAACCATTCCAGCACGACTCTGCGATAAGTTCAAATTCATCTCATCATCACCAACGCTGTCAGTGTGACCCCGTAGTTCAATTGTCAAGTCAGGATTCTTTTTCAAAATATTGGCAACGTCACCCAATTGGTAACGAGACAAGGCATCTAAAGAAGATTTTCCAGTTTCAAACATCACGTATTTCAACAAAACAATTCGTTCTGCATCTACATCTGTTGTCATTGCTTTATCCATATCTGCCAAAAATTCAGCAGTTCTTGCCTTAGTTAATACTGATGGCAATTCACCGTTAATTGGCCACGGGTCTTGCTCTGTTCCCATGATATTACCTAAGTAATACGATTGTTGTGATTTCAACCACTCTTCATACTCCTCCATTTCTACAATCTTCACTTGCTTTTTCATAGAATAGTGCCCCGTTCCGCACAATTCGGAACAAGCTAATTCATAACCGAATGCTTCCCAAAGAGTCTGACTTTCTGGGTCGTTAGGGTCAACCAATGCTTCATACTCTGGCGTACCTTTCAATTTTTGACGATACTCTTCCGTAGTGAACTTTGGTGTAAATACAAAGTAAGTTGGAATACCTGGAATAGCATCCATTTTTACACGAAAGTGGGGCAAGTAGAAGTTGTGCAACACATCACGCGCAGTGATTCTTACCCGAACTTTCTTACCTTTCGGCAATACAATTTCAGATGGGTGAAAATCATCTAAGTTCTTTTCATCCGTCCAATCCTGACCCAATGGATTCAATCCATCAATCATTTTATAATTCCGTTCTCCCAACTTTCCATCAGCGCCTGGGTAACGTAAGTACCACAAAAACTGTGCACCTGTTGCTTCAATTTCAATGTATTCCTCTTCTGTTTGAGGAATCAAAGATGCTGAATAATTCTCAGGAATATCAGCCATTACGGTATTCCAAGCAACCAAACCTTTGATTACCAAGAAACACATAACTACCGCAGGGATAGCTGTCCAAATGACTTCCAATTTATTATCGTGAGAAATGAAACTCGCTTTTTGTCCTTTTTTACCTGAATATTTATAAGCAAAGTAAAACAAGGCGATGTGTGTCAACACAAAAACGATTCCCGTAAAGAATAACGTTGTATTGAACAAAGAATCCAAAGAACCTCCGTGTTCAGAAGCTGCTTCATTCGGCCCGTACCACAAAATCCAGTTTTTGTACTTCGCCGCACTCAAAACGCAAAAAGTCAAAAATCCAACTAAAAATACCATCGAAAATATTCCATTTCGGCGGTTGGTTTCAAACTGAACTTCCTCCTCTCCCCGAATCTTTCCTGCCAATTCAGTAACTCGTCCAATCTGAATCAGAATAACGACGATAAAAAGGATACATAAAGCAATGATTAATCCTGTACTCATTTTATTATGGTGTATTGGTATGTTGGTTATTTGTTACTTAATTGATTCATTAATCAAAATCAATAATAACTGCTCACCTTCATACAATTTAATACTCTAAATTTTTTATTTGCAAAAATAGGAACTTAAGAGAGATTATTCTTTCAGAAAATATTGAAACTCTTATTTTGAATCATTCCAAATAAAGACTTTTCCGAACAATTTTTCTGTCTTAAAATGACTATTTTCCCCAGCAAAACTGGTATCTTAGTGATGATCTCCTTCCGCTTGCATAACTTCGTGGTGCAAACTTTCCTCTAAATAAGGGTCTTTTGTTGGAATCAACGCAGCTTTTGCTAAAGTCGTAAAGGTAACGAATAAGAAAAATGCTAAGAAACCTAATCCGATTCCAATTTCTAAGAAACCTGGAATAGTGAAACCCATAGTGAAAGCATGTGCTGCATGATGACCCGCTTCGTGCGCACCTTCAGCTGCATGACCATGACTTTCGGCTAATTCCATTGCCGTCTTATAAGTTCCTGGCTTAATCATGTAGAAGAAATCCCACCAGTGACCGAAGAATGTCAAAACTGATACTAAAATCAAGGTTCCGTACTTACGTTTGTTACTGTTACGCATCAAAATCAAGAACGGCAAAACAAAGTTAATCACCAGGTTACCGTACCAAAGAATTGGATACTGCGTCACCCGTTCTTTGAAGTAAATCGTTTCTTCACCGTTGTTACTATACCAAATCAACATATATTGAGAGAACCACAAATACGTCCAGAATACACTAAATGCAAAAAGGAATTTACCTAAATCGTGCAAGTGTTCATCTGTTACTTGAGGATAGTAACCTTTACCTTTCATCCAAATCAATAACAAAATTGTCAAGGCGTTCATCGCTACGAATAAACTCGCTGCGTTGTACCATGCAAATAATGTACTATACCAGTGTGCATCTACAGACATTACCCACAACCAAATCACTGCACAGATTGAGAACGCCGCGAAAGGCAAGAAACCTGCCGACCATCGTCGAATCATTTTGTGGTGGTAAAAGCTATCGTCTCCGTCTTTGTCTTCTGCAACAGAGTGTTGGCGAATTTTGAACCAACAAAGAATCCAGACACCTACGATAATAAATGTACCGAAAGTGTACCAGCTTTTATTTAAGAATGCTGATTTACCAGCAATAATTTTATCATAATTTGGGTGACCTACTTCTGCAACACCATCCGCAGCCCAGTGATATAAGTGGTGGCTATGCGTATATAATCCAACAATAATCACTGTTAACAAAATCAAACCCGGAACTAAGAAAGCAGCCAATGCTTCGTACAATCTTTTAAATTGCGTATACCAACCAGCCCAAGCTGTTGTAAATGCCGTCAAAACAAACAACGCCAAAAACGCCATTCCTGTAAAAAATACAGAGTTGTGGAGGAAGTTTGACCAAAAGCGCATATGGCTGTGTCCAGCTTCCAAAGCAGCAGGTTCAGCAAACCAAGAAGCAATAAGGCAAACAAGTCCGATTACCATAAAAACCGCTAATGTGGTTTTCATTTTACCTTCAAAAACAAATGATTTCATTGTATCTTATTTAGTATTTAGCTTGATAAATGGTTAATGCACCTTATCAGGCTACTAAGTTGATTTTCTATTTTTTTATATTAATGGTCTCCGCTGTGGTCGCCATCATGACTTTCTACATTCTCATCATTTCCACTATCGCCACTTGCTGGTGTATTGGTTTTGTCCATCTCACCATTGCTAGGTTGATTTTCTAAATCAGACGCACCTTCTACTTCCATTGCAGCCTTCATTTCATTAGCTGCCATTTGGTTCATAGAATTGACGGGTACACCAAACTGAGCATTTAAAGTATTCACGTCTGCGTCATATTTCAACTTCGCATTTTTAGCTTGTAAAGACCGAATCCAGTGAATGACTTGCCATCGTTCTTCATAAGAAATTTTATCCTTATAATGTCCCATTACATTTTTACCATACATAATAGCGTGGTACATTCGACCATTAGAAGCTGCCGTAAACTCTTCATTAATTAAAATTGCCGGTGCTACTGGGTAAACTGCATTCGGATTAGCTTCATCAACCAACCAACCGTTACCGTCTCCTTTTTCTCCATGACAAATCGCACAAAAAGTGTTGTACAATTCTTTTCCTCTTGCCAAACCACCCGCAGTAATTGGATATGGATTGTAAAGTAATTGATTCGTTGCCAAAATCCGCCCTGTATCTGAATCCTCAAAATAATAAGGTGCAGAACCATTAGGTGTTACTGGAATTGAATAGTTGGTCTTGTCCATCACCCGCATCGTGTGCTGAACGGCTGCCGCTGGAGAACCGAAGTTAGAATCCGTCGTCGCTGTTGCTGCTGCACCACGTGGAATTGTACCTGCTACAGGATTACGAGGCATCGAAGTTTCTCGTAAAGAGATAACACTTCCATCCTTTTCAGTCCAAGTGTTCAGGTCGTATTCGTTCAGTACGTTTGCTTCATTTGCAATTGAGTGAGCCATACCTGGCATGAATTCGCTACCTGTATTATTGCCCCCCACGCCATCACTACAAGAATATGTTGTAGAAATAATCGCAAAAATTGCAATCGCAAAAATTATATTTTTAATATTTTTCATTAGCTATTTTAGTTATTCGTGATTAATTGATTTTCTATTTGTTTAGCAAAAATTTAATAACTACTTTTTAAATAAAAATCAATAATCCCGAGTTTTTCCACTAAAGGCTTTTATTCTATTTATAAATCAAAATGAGTTTTAAAATCATTTTGAAAAAAATCAATGTTGTTTGATTGAGTCAGCTATTTACTAAATTTCAAACATTTAATAAATCGCGCATCTTACACGTCGTTCTAAATAACCTTTTGATTGACTTCTGCTGCGCCTGTTTTGCTGAAAAACCCTTTCAACTTATCTAAATCATCATCTGATTTTCCATTGGCATCAAAAGCAATACAGAATTTGTCATCCGTTATCCTATCGTCTAAGGTTGGATTCGTGACTCCGAAGCCCATTCCACAAACAATATAAAACGAGACCACCATTCCAATAGAAGCAAACAAAACAGTTACCTCAAAAGTAATTGGAATAAAAGCAGGCACTGACCAGTATGGTTTACCACCAAAAATGATAGGCCAATCGCTTGTAAAAATCCAAGTCATCCCCAAAAATGCGGTCAGTGTACCAATCGCACCAAAGATAAAACCTGCAATGTGAATCCGAGATTCCGCCAAGCCCAATAATGGGTCTAAGCCGTGAACTGGAAACGGAGAAAATACATCCATGATGTCCAAATGCTGATTGTTGGCTTCTTTTACTGCCGACAACAACTCTGTCTCATCATTATATAAACCGTATAAAACTGAATTATTTGCCATTGTCAAAATGATTAATTCGATTATTTTTAGTCAACCCCAGCCCCTAAAGGGGAGCTAACAGTTTTTCATTTTTATATCTACGAATCTATTTTTCAAATAAACTCAGAAGATAATTATTAACCTCCAATCACTCCCCTTTAGGGGTTGGAGGTTTTATTTAAACGTTTACTAAGCCTCTTTATCCATTCCCAATACATGACCTGGTGCGTTATCATGACCGGCATGATGTGCATGTTTTGCATTTGGTCCAATATACTGGTCACCCGCCGTTTTCAAAATAGATTTCACCTCTGCTACTGCTACTACAGGAGCTACTCGGCAGAAAATCAAATATAAAACGAAGAACAAACCAACTGTACCAATATAGATTCCAATCTCTACCCATGATGGCCAGTAGTAAGACCAGCTTGATGGCAAGTAATCACGAGCCAAAGTCGTTGCGATAATTACGTATCGCTCAAACCACATACCAATGTTGATAAAGATAGACATCAAGAAAGTAACGAAAATGCTTCGTCGGTATTTACGGAACCAGAAGATTTGTGGTGCCAATAGGTTACATCCCATCATACCCACATACGACCAAAAATATGGTCCGGCTACCCGATTGTGGAAAGCAGATGTTTCATAAACAAACTGAGAGTACCAGGAGATAAACAACTCTGTCAAGTAAGCAGAACCTACAATTGTACCCGTCAACAAGATTACTTTGTTCATCGTTTCGATGTGCTCCAAAGTAATATATTCTTCTAAGCTCAAAATTTTACGCGTAATAATCATCAACGTCAATACCATCGCAAATCCAGAGAAAATCGCTCCTGCTACGAAATAGGGAGGGAAAATCGTGGTGTGCCAACCTGGAATAACGGAAGTGGCAAAGTCAAAAGATACAATCGTGTGTACCGAAAGTACCAATGGTGTTGCCAAACCTGCCAATACAAGAGACAAAGACTCCCAACGTTGCCAGTGCTTCGCTGAACCTGTCCATCCCATTGAAACGAAGTTGTAAACTTTACGTCGGATGCCCGTCGCACGGTCTCGAATCGTTGCAAAATCAGGTACTAAACCAGTGTACCAGAATAACAACGATACCGTAAAATAAGTAGATACCGCAAAAACGTCCCACAAAAGAGGCGAGTTGAAGTTTACCCATAATGGTCCACGTGTGTTAGGATAAGGGAACATGAAGAAGTCAAACCAAGGTCGTCCGGTGTGTGTTGCTGGGAACAAACCCGCACACATTACCGCAAAAATGGTCATCGCCTCTGCTGCCCGGTTTACCCCTGTACGCCATTTTTGACGGAACAACAATAAAATCGCGGAAATCAATGTACCCGCGTGACCGATACCAATCCACCAAACGAAGTTAGTAATATCATATCCCCAACCAATGGAACGGTTTAGGTTCCAGGCACCAATACCCATATAAAAGGTATAGCACAAACAGAACATTCCGTAAGAGAAAATTATCGCCGAAAGAACAAAGCAAATAACCCAGGCTAAATTGGGTGCTTTCTCCGTTGGGCCAATCAGGTCTTCCGTAATATCATGGTAACTTTTGTTACCTTCAATTAATGGATAGCGTATCGCAGAAACTGGTGCGCTCATGATTTAAATTTAATTTCGAGGAGTCAGGGGTCAGAGGTCAGGAGTCAGATATTTCAATCTTTAATAATTGTTTTTCTGATTCTTAACTTCTGTTTTCTAACTTCCTTTAAAGTTTATTTCAAAAAGAAAAAAGGCAGTGCTTAATTCTCTAATTTTTCAAAATTGATGCTGACAAACCGTTCACCGTGAACCGTATGCCGTCAATCGTTTTTATTTTAGCTCAATTTGTCAGAACTATTCGTAACAACCGCTGAGTAAGTTACCGATGGACGAACGTTAATTTCTTCCAATACTTGGTAATTCAATGGATTATTCAACGCTTTATTGATAGCAGAATCTTTGATGTTGATGTCACCAAATGTAATTGCACCAGTTGGACAAGACGTTTGACAAGCAGATTTAACATCACCGTCGCGCAACATTCGAGTCTCACGCTTCGCGGTCAATTTAGCTTCTTGAATACGTTGTACACAGAAAGAACATTTTTCCATTACTCCTCTTGAACGAACAGTTACGTCTGGATTCAAGACCATACGCGTCAAGTTATCAGCGTAGAATGGTGTTTCTTCGCCGTTAATTTTTGGCTCATTTCCACCAAATAAATCAGCAGTTGTGTAATCCATCCAGTTGAAACGACGTACTTTGTAAGGGCAGTTATTCGCGCAGTAACGCGTACCA
>CAYUNA010000056.1:0-12893 GCA_964445895.1 uncultured Saprospiraceae bacterium
AATTTGCAATTTTCTCCCTCCTTAAAAACCAAAGAAACTTTTGTTACACGGTATTGAATGCCTTCCAAATTCGTTTGGTAGGCATTTTTTTGTTTCCTATTTTAAAAATATCCTACCTTCGCGTTTTTTTGAAAACAGTTTGATAGGGTGGACTGTTTTTATTGAAAAATGGCTACCTTTTGAAAATTCAGGAATGATTACTACAAGTCACTTAAAGGAGAGTAGATTTGTTTTTTTTTTTCAAAAATAGATAGAAATTGGGTCGGGGGTACATACCAAAATGACCGCCTACTACCATTTGAATTTCATAAATACAATCATGGCAAAAATAGCAATCAACTTAAAAGAAGGGACGATAAAAAAGGAAAGCAATGTCATTATCGGCATTGACTTGGGAACGACGAACAGCTTAGTCGCCTACATGAAGGACGGTAAAGTCGAAGCCGTCAAAGATGAAAATGGCAAAAATACGCTCGTTCCATCTATCCTTCATTTTACTGAAAACGGCGATATTTTAGTCGGTGATGAAGCGCGTGATAAACTGATTACTCATCCGAAAAACACCATTTATTCAGTCAAACGATTGATGGGGAAATCCTATGGCGATGTTGAGAAATTTCAGCAATATTTTGGGTATAAAATCATAGATGAAGACACGGATAGCTTGGTGAAAATCAGGGTAGGCGACAAGTTTTACACGCCCATTGATTTGTCGGCAGAGATTTTAAAATATTTGAAAAAACGCATTGAAAAAACTTTGGATGCGGAGGTCAGTAAAGCGGTAATTACGGTGCCAGCCTATTTTAATGATGCCCAACGACAAGCGACGCGAGATGCTGGGAAATTAGCAGGATTGGATGTTTTGCGGATTGTGAATGAACCCACAGCTGCGAGTTTGGCGTATGGCTTGAATGAAAAAGAAGCGCAGAAAATCGCCGTTTTTGACCTGGGAGGTGGTACATTTGATATTTCAATTTTAGAGATTGATGCTGGCATTTTTGAAGTACTTTCCACCAATGGTGATACGTTTTTAGGTGGTGATGATTTTGACCGGGCGATTGTTGATTTTTGGATGAAAAACAACGGACTGAAGCAAGCAGACTTGACGGACAATAAAGAGTTAATGCAGCGGTTACGCCTGGGGGCTGAGGAGGCTAAAAAACATTTAAGCTTCCACGATAATTATCAATCAACTATTGAAAAATTGGCTTGTAACTTATCAAAATCGGAATTTGAAAACCTCATTCAGCCCTTAATCAACAAGACCTTGGATTGTTGTAAAAATGCGCTAAAAGACGCCAAATTAAATGCTTCAGACATTGACCACATCGTCATGGTAGGTGGGTCTACGCGCGTACCGATGGTGAAACAATCGGTGAGTGAATTCTTTGGAAAAGACGTATTTGACAAGCTTAATCCAGACGAAGTTGTAGCGTTAGGTGCAGCCATTCAGGCGGATGTTTTGGCGGGCAATCAAAAAGATGTTTTGTTATTAGACATCACGCCGTTATCGCTTGGGATTGAGACTGTTGGCGGCTTGATGGATACGATTATTCCCCGAAATTCAAAAGTTCCATCGAAGGTTGGTCGCAACTACACGACCTCTGTAGATGGTCAAAAAAATCTAAAAATTGCCGTCTATCAAGGTGAACGTGACCTGGTAGCAGACAACCGAAAATTAGGAGAATTTATTCTAAAAGACATTCCACCAATGCCTGCCGGTTTGCCTAAGATTGAAATTCAATTTTTGCTCAATGCCGACGGCATCTTAAAAGTAAAAGCTAAAGAACTGCGTTCGAATGTTGCCACGTCTATCGACATCAAGCCGACCTACGGCATTTCTGAAGAGGAAATGGGGAAAATGTTGATTGAATCCATTCAAAATGCAGAATCAGATATGAAAATTCGTTCGCTGCTCGAAGCTCGCAATGAGGCGAATAACATCTTATTATCTGCTGATAAATTTTTAGTGCAAAACGCAGAAATTTTGACCAAAGACGAAGCTGAACAGACGATTTTATTGGTTAATAATTTGCGGGAAGCCACAAAAGGGGAAGATAAAGACTTGATTAATAAGAGAATGGAAGAGTTGAATGAATATACCGCACCGCTCGCACATCGGGCTATGGATGCGAATATTAAAAAGGCGATGGCAGGGAAGAAACTTTAAATGAATAATTAGGGATAAACAGGAGGCTGCTAACCGACCTTAGAATTTTAGCCAAAATATCGCAAGTCTTGAATTTTTGGTTCTTTTTTTCAAGAAAAAAGGAACACGATAGCATCAACTTAGTACTTAACTTTAAAGTGATAAAGTAAAACTAAGAGGAAAATGCTCAATCAACAAATCAAACTAAAAATTCGAGATGACTCCTATTTATCCCTAAAACTTAACCATTAAAAACAACATCTAACGCCGCACAAATCTTACCCGCAGCTTCTTTCAAATCTGCCTCTGAGTGCGCTGCCGATACAAATCCTACTTCATATCCAGAAGGTCCTAAATAAACGCCATTTTGCAATAATTCATGGTGTAAAACTTTGAACTTTTCCATACTTGCCGAGTCAATTTCATCCGACCGCGTAATCCGATTTTTAGTAAAGGCTACCCAGAAAATTGATCCAATCGTTGGCATCGAAACTTCGTAGTCTTTTGCTTCACAATAATCCATGATAAGTTTGATAAAAGCCTTGGTTTTGGCTTCCATGTTTTCATAGAAATCAGGTGCCAGTAATTGTTCTGCTGCCGCCAATCCAGCTGCCATTGCTACTGGGTTAGCAGATAACGTACCTGCTTGATACACAGCACCTTCTGGCGCAATGTGGCTCATGATTTCGGCACTTGCACCATACGCACCAACGGGCATTCCGCCACCAATAATTTTACCATAAGTAATGATATCAGGTTGAATATTGTACCGTCCTGCAGCACCTTCAAAACCGACGCGAAAACCTGAAATTACCTCATCAAAAATCAATAAAACATTGTGTTTGTAGCACTTCAAACGCAAGCATTCTAAGAAGGATTTATCTTGTAAAAGTAGTCCATTGTTCGCTGGGACAGGCTCGACGATGATACACGCAATATCGTGTGCATGTTCTGCCAAAGTTGCTTCCAAAACAACTGGGTCATTCAACGGAATCACAATCGTTTCTTTGGCAAAACTTTCTGGAATACCCGCCGAAGTACTCACTCCGAAGGTCGCTAAACCTGACCCTGCTTTCACCAACAAACTATCGACATGTCCATGATAACAGCCATCAAATTTCAACACTTTATCCTTCCCTGTCACTCCACGCGCTAATCGAATTGCTGACATTACGGCCTCCGTTCCAGAGCTCACAAAGCGCATTTTTTCAATGAAGCGATTGTTCTCAATGATTAATTTTCCCAATTCATTTCCTAACCGATTCGGCGTACCAAAAGAGGTTCCCTTCACTACCGTTTCCAGCACTTTATCGCGAATACCTGCGTTGTTGTGTCCCAAAATTAACGGTCCCCAAGAACAGCAAAAATCAATATATTGATTGTCATCTTCGTCCGTGATACGGCAGCCTTTCCCTTCTTTGATGAACAAAGGTGGGCCTGAAACTGATTTAAACGCTCGAACAGGAGAATTGACACCGCCAGGGAAGTATTTTTTTGCTTCCTCAAATAATTCAGCGGATTTTTTGCGTGGAATGGTGTTGTTGAATTTCATGCCGCAAATTTACGGCGCAATTTGTAGGAGTTGCCTGTTTTTGATGGTAAATCAATTGTCAAAAAACAGGCTTACCATGCGTTTTTTTAATAATCGTCGGAAAAATCAAAGGCATGGTATGAAGCGTTTTTACGGCAAACTCAGACAATTGCGGTTGTCCCATAAATTTCTGGATTTGTCGTCCCCAGAATACTCGTTGACCGAAGGCATTTTTCCACTGTTTGGTAAAATTTTGCTCTAAGATAGTTCTATCAATTTTTCCTTCCAAAAACTGTAAAACCAACTCTGAAGCGATTTTCGCCCCATGAATACCCATCGCCATACCGTTGCCACAGACCGGCGCAATCATACCCGCAGCATCACCAATCATTAGCACATGATTTTGAACTATTTCTTTGTGTTGAAAGGAAACATTAGAGATGGTTTGCGGTCTTTTTAGGAGAGATTTATTTTTTGTAAAAAGACGTTTTAAAATTGGGTTTTTATACAAAAGGGCTTCCTCCATTTTTTGCAAATTCCCATACTTTTTTAAATACTGATGTCGGGTCAAATAAGCGACGCTGATACTTTTATCTTCTACCTGAATCGCGCCACAATAACCACCAGGGAAATTATACAACGCCACCAGGTCTTGCGGGAAATCGCCCTCGAAAAAATGCTTAACACCCAGGTAGTCAGTAGGTTGTGAGAAGAAATTTCGATTGAGTGTTTTGTCTAAATTGGAACGTTTACCAAAACTTCCCAGCACAATTTTAGCTTGAAATGACGCTCCTTTCTGACAATTTATCTTAAAACGATTGTCTTCAAAATCAATCTCTGTTACGGTTGTTTTTTCTAAAACAGTTACGCCATTCTCTTTTGCTTTTTCAAATAAAAATTCATCAAAAGTATAACGTCTAATACCAAAACCACCGAGTGGCAATTGGGCTTCGACCATTTTTCCAGAAGGGGCAAATAATTGAAATTTTTGTACTGGATTTGCACCAATTGTTAAAGGGTCTGCCCCTAAGTTTTGGAGATATTGGAGAATTTCATTCGACACATATTCTCCGCAGACCTTATGTTGCGGGAAACTTTTTTTTTCTATCAAAATGACATTTTTGCCTTTTTGAGAAAGGTGAATGCTGGCTGTTAAACCTGCTAATCCGCCGCCGATGATAAGGATGTCGTACATGGATTTAGGTGTGTAAAAGTGAAATTAGGGTTGTATTAGAAGGCCTTTTGCCCCGTCTGAGAGAATATTTCTCGTGGCACAAACCTACAGGTGACGCGCGAGGTCTTTTCGAGGGGCAGATTCAGGCTTTGCAATCTGAATTTACATTGACCAGATAAAATCATTTAGAACCAAGAAAATTACCAAAAAGAAATTGTCAGTTCGAGTATTTTTTATGCAAAATGCGTCTGCAACATCTTCTCTAAATAAAATTTATCCGTCTCATCAAACGACCCTGTGATTGTACTATCGACATCAAAAACAGCAATTAATTCCTTATTTTTATTGAAAACAGGGACAACGATTTCTGATTGAGAATTAGGATCACAAGCAATATGTGCCGTTCCTTGCGCCAGTGCATGAACGTCGGGAACTAACTGTGTTTTCCCCGTCGTTGCTGCTTTTCCGCATACCCCTTTAGAAAAATCAATGTGTAAGCAGCCCAGCGTTCCTTGATATGGTCCGACAGATAATCGACCATTTTTGACCAAATAAAAACCAACCCAATAATAATAAGGGAGAAAAGTTTTGAGGAGACAGTTGATGGTCACCATTTTCAAAATCTCGTCTGTTTCCCCCAATAAATTAGCGGCAATGGCTGGCAAAGCTTCTTCGTACGCAGCCTTCTTCTCGGCTGGCGTTAAGTTTTTGGACGGTTTTATAAAATAGGGCATTTCAGCAGATGCGCTCATGTTTTAGTTTAGCATTAATAATTAAATAGGAGCGCACGAGTTTGACGTCATAAGCTCATTTTTTAAAACATAAATTTAAACAAAAAAATCAAGTAAACGTTGCGTGGATTGGCAAAATATAGTGAAGAAAAGTAAATCTAATTGAGTATTTTCGATGAAAAAGAGGAAAAAATATTGGGCATTCTCGTGTGTTCAGGCCTGGGAAGTCAGCTTAATGCAAGCATAGCTTGATTGCTGATATAGTGGGTCAACCTGAATGAGTGTGGAAATAAAAATATAGGTGATTTTCAGCGAAGTTTGTGCAAATGTATTGAAACATCTGGAATAACCAAACAAATTAGTCATTTTTTATTACTTTTTGGTCAATTTGGGTATACGTATCATCAACTTCGGTGTCATTATCCCAATCCAATTGTGCTTGATATTGCAGGTGATTGTGGCGCATTTTGATGGCATATTTGTAGGTAGCATCGTCTTCAATAAGCAAGAGGGTATCACCGAAAATATTCCAAACACCTCGTCGTTTTTCAAAAATAGAATCTTGTAAGTTGAGGTAGTCAATTTGGTAAGTATTGTTGGGCAGGAAGGTGGTCTGCATTGGTTTGTGATTCAACTTGGTTTCAAATTCTCCTTTAGCGACATAAACTTGAGTAGCAGAATCAGATTTGATGTCGATTTTAATAGAATTTGCTACCCAATCACCAATAATTTCCTTTGGATAATTAGCAATCAACAGCACGGAGTCTGCAAAGTTTTCCGCTTCTTGACGAACTTGATTTTGGTCGTTATTAGCGCAAGAAAATAGTAATGTAATGCAGAAAAAGTAATAAAGAGTTTTCATTGAATTGCCGTTTTTGGCAAAGATAGAAAAGGTAGAGGAGAATGATAAATGATAAATTACGAAAAACAGTATTTATCATTATTCTACTGGACATTAAATGTTGAATATTTGAGTTTTTTCTCTTTTAATATAGTGTAAGGTAAGTTTTTTTGAATTATGAGAAACGAGAAAATCGCAAGATTTTCGAGCTTCAAACACCTCACTTCCCTGCGCCTGCGGAGTGGGGAAGTGAGGTGTTAAGGGATAAAAAGCGTATTTGCAAACGCTTTTTATCCCTCAAACTCCCTTTGAAAAAATTTGAATAAACTTTTGCTACACGGCCCTTTATACAGTAATTATCATTTCTTAAATCATCATTAATGACGAACCGGCATTGCTTCAATGGGCTCCGTATTCATTTTTTTTTTGTAGGTACGCTGGTACTTTTCCCAAGGCATTTTTTTGTGCATGTCTTCACCAAAATAAGTGATAATTTGCTCAA
Source organism: uncultured Saprospiraceae bacterium (assembly GCA_964445895.1). Lineage (GTDB taxonomy): Bacteria > Bacteroidota > Bacteroidia > Chitinophagales > Saprospiraceae > CAYUNA01. The sequence goes on from CAYUNA010000056.1 coordinate 6,929, forward strand.
AAATGACTGGGTCTTTATAGCCAGGTAAGGGTTGAATTGGGCGTTGTTTTTCATCCAAGAAAACGGTAGTCGGAAAACTCAATCGACCATTCGCCAACTCAGCAGCCAATTCATGATAACCGCGTCGTCCATTTTTAATATAAGAATAGGTCTTGCCATTAAAAACGATATCTTCTTTATATTCTGCGTCAAATTTTACATTATAATAATGTGTATTCAAATAATCCGCAACATCTTCATCTTCAAAGGTGTCTTTATCCATTCGTTTGCACCAGCCACACCATTCTGTATACAAATCAATCATGATTTTACGAGGTTCCGTTTGCGATTTCTCCACAGCATCTTCAAAGGATATCCAGTGTACTTTGGAGTCCTTGGTCGCCAAACTGATTTTGGAAACAGTATTTGTAAAAGATAGTGTAGTTAATATCAACGCGCCAAATCCGAGGGCAATTCCGACATTTTTCATGTATGCAAATTTAGTTTCTGTTTAGTAATTAAGTAAGATGTTGTTACTTAATTTCCTGAGTAGTAAGCTAGCTTATCACTATTAGCTTGACTTACTACTGAGTACAAAGTTACGTTTATTCAACAAGTTAAGACGCAGTAATATGTTTCTAAAAGGTGATTTTAGTAAAAGTTTAACCAGTACAAATAGATTTTTGGAGAACCTTAAATGTTTCTTTTCTATTAATAGCTCGTGAGCGTTTGACCTATTTTAAAATCGGCTGATTCGTATTTCGAATAAGGGATAAATAATCGCCGCTAAGGTCATGTTTTTCTTGGAGTTCTCCAAATAAAGTAGGTGCTTTAATCCCATCTTGCAGTAAAATGTCTGCGGTCAAGAGATGTGCTTCATCCCATAAATTGGCATCAATAAAATGCTGTAAAGTTGCTGCACCGCCTTCTATCATAAGGCTAGTGATGTTGGCAGCCTGTAACTTTTGTAGCAAATTAGGAAGCAGATGCTCATCAAAAGCCACTTTTATCAGTTGAGTAGTCGAGTTGGGGAGTAGCCCTTCTGCTTTTTCGTTGACCCACCAGGTTGGCGTTGCTGTTTGGAAAATGCTTAAATTATTCGGCAAGTCTTTCTGTTGATTCAAAACAATTCGTAGCGGCGATTTTCCAATATAAAGTCGATTCGTCAATTGTGGATTATCAACTCGCGCAGTGTTACTCCCAATTAATATAGCGTCGATTTCGGAGCGCATTTGATGAACATAGCGTTTAGAATAAGCATTCGTCAACCAGACTTGTTTCCCTGATTTACCTAAAAAACCATCTTGACTTTGCGCAAATTTTAAAATAATGTGAGGACGATTTTGGGTTACAAAAGTGCGACGAAACCGACTCAACCAAAGCCCTTCTTCTTCCAAAATCCCCGTAACGACTTCTACACCTGCGTCGCGTAAAATTTTCACACCATTGCCTGCTACTTTTGGCGTCAAATCAAGACAAGAAATGACGACTTTTGGGATGTTATTTTCTAAAATTAAGTTGGTACAGGGCGGCGTTCGACCAAAAATGCAACAGGGTTCGAGCGAAACGTATAGCGTCGATTGGGAGATTAAATGTCGGTCTTCTTCGCCAACACTTTTTAGCGCATTGACTTCTGCGTGTGCTTGTCCATGTCTTTGATGATAGCCTTCGCCGATGATGCGTCCATCATTTACAAGAACTGCTCCAACCATTGGGTTAGGGGAGACGTTGCCTGCGCCGAGTTGTGCAAGTTGGAAGGTGCGTCGGATGTATTTTTCGTGAATTTCCATTGCTGCGTATTTTCGGCAAAAGTAGTTTATTTTCTTTTTTCGTCTTTCAAAATACGAACTTCATCCATTTCTTAATGGTTTTTCATAGAAATTTCAGAATTTCGCAACAAATTGAGATTTGACTGTTTTAAGAAAAGAGAATAGTCGAAAACATTTTATTGAATAGACCTTATGAATGAGGTTGAGTGAGTTTAAAGCCGCTCAAATTTCATTTATTAAATTCATTTCACTAATGAACAATATTTTTCAAAAAAAATAAAAACGGCTGGAGAAGACACCTATTTTTAAATTTATTAAAAGGTACTTGTCCAGCCGTTTTTTTAATTGCTGCACGGCACTTATTTACTCTTAAATTTTATAAAAAATGAATTTTATGAAGCAAAAAATCCTAACCATTTTGTTTTTGTTTATTGGGACAATTTCCATGAACGCTCAAGGAAGCAAAATTGAATTTGAGGAATATGACCTCGACAATGGCTTGCACGTTATTTTGCATGAAGACCATTCTACGCCGATTGTGGCAGTGACGGTTTTATATCATGTTGGTTCAAAAAATGAAAACCCGAATCGAACAGGTTTTGCGCACTTTTTTGAACACCTTTTATTTGAAGGGTCAGAAAATATCGGTCGTGGCGAGTTTGACAAATACATCCAGAAAGCGGGTGGTATGATGAATGCCAACACGACACAAGATAGAACATTTTACTTTGAAGTATTGCCGTCCAATCAATTGGAATTGGGACTATGGCTTGAATCTGAGCGAATGTTGCATGCCAAAGTGGATGAAAAAGGAGTGGAAACACAACGCCAGGTTGTAAAAGAAGAACGCCGACAACGGGTTGATAATCAGCCATATGGCTCATTGATGGAGGAAACATTCAAGCGCGCCTATTCGGAGCATCCTTACAAATGGTCGGTCATTGGCTCGATGGACCACTTGGATGCAGCTGAGGAAAAAGATTATATTCAATTTTATGAAGATTTTTACATTCCAAACAATGCGACCTTGTCGATTGCAGGTGATTTCAAGCCAGCAGAATTGAAGGAATGGATTAAAAAATATTTCGGTTCTATTCCAAAAGGTAAAGAGCCATTTCGACCAAATACAGTTGAGCCACCATTGAAAGGTGAAGTGCGCGACATCGTTTATGATAACGTGCAGTTGCCATTGGTCGTACAGTCTTACCGAATTCCAGCTCAGGGTACAAAAGATTACTACGCTATTCAAATGCTTTCGACTTTGATGTCTCAAGGTGGGAGTTCACGATTGAACAAGTCGTTGGTGGATGAGCAAGAATTGGCGATTGCATCAGGTTCTTTCCCATTTTCCATGGAAGACCCGGGAATTTCATTGGGTTATGCCATTGCAAATATGGGTGTAGATGTGGCGAAATTGGAAGCGGCAATGGATAAAGAATTTGCCAAAGTACGTAATGAATTAATTACTAAAGAAGAGTTTCAGAAGTTGAGAAATCAGGTGGAAAATGATTTTGTATCGCAAAATGCGCGCGTGCAAGGTATCGCAGAAAGCCTGGCGAACTATCATACTTATTATGGTGATGCGAATTTAATCAACGATGAATTGGCACGTTACATGGACGTGACACGAGAAGATATTCAGCGAGTAGCGAAGAAATATTTCGTAAAAGACAATCGTGTGGTGTTGCAGTATTTACCAAAATCAGCGCAACCGTAGAGTAGTGTATTCAGTCTGCCCCCAACCCCTAAAAGGGAGTAGAACAGGAATAATGAGCAGTTGGAATTTTTTTGAGTAAAAACTCCTGATGCTTTGATTAAAAACGTATTTGCTTCCTTTTAGGGGCTGGGGGCAAATAGTTGACTTTTACAAAAATTAGACTCGTTTATAAATAACAAACACGTATTTGAAAATATCTAAATTTCGTATTCGCTTTTTTTATTTAGAAACAAGTCTATTAATTTTAATAAAAATGAAATATAAACAAATCATAAAATTTGTCTTTATCTTATGTTTTGCGGTAAGTGCGACAACGATATTTGCGCAAGAAGATTTCCGTAAAAATCCGCCTAAGCCCGGACCTGCACCAAAGATTGAAATGGGTAAGGCTTATGAAACGACGTTGGCAAACGGCTTAAAAGTAATTGCGGTAGAAAACCACAAATTGCCGAGAGTCTCTTTCCAAATTTTTGTCGATGCACCGCCGATGAATGAAGGTGAAAAAGCAGGTGCAGCAACCCTTGCAGGTGAAATGTTGATGCGTGGAACAGCGACCCGAACGAAAGCACAATTGGATGAAGCAGTCGATTATATTGGAGCATCTTTGTCATCAAGTGCGTCGGGATTGCGAGGTTCTTGTTTGACTCGCCACAAAGAAACGTTGTTGGAACTGATGTCGGATGTATTGGTGAATGCTAACTTTCCAGAGGCAGAATTTGATAAAGTAAAAAAGAATATGTTATCTGGTTTGGCGAGTGAAAAAGACGACCCAAACGCGATTTTGAGTAAAGTAGCGCGTGTAATGCGGTACGGCAGCGAGCATCCTTATGGTGAAATTGAAACGGAAGAAACAATTAGCAGTGTAACGTTGGACGATGTGAAAAAGCACTACGTTCAGACAATGAAGCCAAACATTTCCTACCTGATTGTAGTAGGTGATATTACCTCCAAAGAGGTGGATATGGTCGCGAACAAATACTTCGCAAAATGGATGAAAGGCGACATCAAAACCAATATGTTGAAGCCTGTCGAAATGCCTACAGAAACAACAGTTGATTTTGTTGATAAAACGGGGGCGGTACAGTCTGCGATTAGCGTAACTTATCCAGTCGTTATGTCACCCGGTGCGCCTGACGCTATTAAGGCAAGTGTGATGAACACGATGTTTGGTGGCTTTTTTGGTAGCCGACTGAACGAAAATATTCGGGAAGACAAAGGTTATTCTTACGGCGTACGTGCGTCTTTGCGACCTGACCCGATTATTGGTTCATTCGCAGCAGGCGGAAGCGTTCGGAATGAAGTAACAGACAGCACGCTGACCGAATTTGTGAAAGAAATGAACCGTATGCGCGATACGGAATTGACCGACGAAGAATTCAATATGGTGAAAAGTGTGATGTCTGGAAACTTTGCTCGACGCTTAGAAAGCCCACAAACAGTAGCTCTATATGCCTTGAATATTGCTCGTTATAATTTGCCAAAAGATTACTATGCAACTTATTTGAAGAAATTGGATGCAGTAACCAAAGCAGATATTCAAGCAATGGCTAAAAAGTATATTCGTCCAGAAAATGCACATATTGTAGTCGTTGGAAATAAGGATGAAGTCGCAGAAAAAGTAGCTCGTTTTGCCAAAAGCGGTAAAGTGAATTTTTACGATTATACCGGCAAACCCATCACGGATACTGGTGCGACTATTCCAGATGGCGTGACTACTGAAACGATTATTGCGGACTATATCGAAGCGATTGGTGGTAAGGCAAAAATATCTAAAGTCCGGACTTTACAATCTGTAATGACTGCTGAAGTACAAGGCATGGCATTGGAATCAAAAATGTATCAACAAGCACCCAATAAGTCGATGATGGAAATCGGAATGAACGGTCAGGTGATGCAAAAAATGGTTTTTGATGGAGAAAAAGGCTACATGGAAGCGATGGGTCAAAAGCAAGATATGCCGAAGCCAATGGTTGATAAATATGCGGTGAGCAATATTTTTCCAGAGCTGGAATATGCTGCGAATAAAACGAAACTAAACTTAGCAGGCATCGAAACTATCGACGGTCAAGCAGCTTATAAAGTCAATGTTGAATTTGCGAATGGTCAAAAACAAACGGATTATTATGCTCAGGAAACGAGTTATAAAATCCGTTCAATTGCAACGGAACAAGGGCAAACACAGGTGACCGATTTGAGTGATTTCAAAGAAGTCGATGGCATCATGATTCCTCACAATGTGAAAATTACGGGCGCAATGCCGTTTCCGTTGGAGATGAAAATGCAGAGTGTGAAAGTGAATGGGGAATTGGCGACGGATATGTTTAAAATAGATTAAAAATCGGATTGATTCCGTATAAGTCATATTTAATGGGAGGGGAAGTTCAAAAGAGCTTCCCCTTTTTTTGTGTTAAGTCTCTCATAGTAACTAATTCGGTAAAATTTTTCGGTTCTAAATGATTTCCTTTGGTCTGAATAACAGAAGTGATTTTCTTCCTCAAGT